>NZ_LOPV01000408.1 GCF_001469865.1 Haloferax profundi | reverse complement strand
TGTACGACACCTGTCGACGTTGTGGGACGTTGTGAGTGTCTCAGTGGTCTGTTTCTGCCCGGGTCGTCTCAGCGGTCTGTTTCTGCCCGGTGTGACCAGTAGAGATAGCCCGCGACGGCCCACAGGAGAACCGTTCCGACGGGCCACGCCGTCCGGTCGGGTTGGACTGAAAAACCACGCGCGAGTTCGAATTGTGTTACGCCCGCGAGGACGAGACTCGCGGCAGTGAGTCGGGTATCCTCTCGCCCGAAGAGCACTCCAGAGAGTACGCTCGCGAGAGCGACGAGGTAGAAGACCACGCCGAGGGGCCACAACAGGATGTAGTCGGGGAGGCCCATCGTGAATCGGAACAAGAAGTCGGTGATGGTCGTGAGACTGACCGTCGAAGGCGTGACGAGTCCCCACGAGAAGAGCAACGTCGCCGAACCGGAGGAGAACGTCTGGACCGACCACGGGACGACGCCGACTGCGAGGACGAAGAGCAGTCTCGAACGACGCCGAACAGGGCCGGAGGAGTCGGAACGGTTCTGTTCGTCGGTGCCGGGTCGCTCCTGTTCGCCGGTGTCGGTTCCCCCCTGTTCGTCGGCCGTCACCGCTGTGCGATGATGCGGAGGACGTCTTCGTCTTTCAGTTCGTGGTCGCGGCCGACTTGTTGTTCGTCGTGCTTTGCACTCGGCCCGGAGACGCGAGCGAACCGGAATCGTTCGTCGAGTTTCGCACCGAGTTCGTGGATGGCGTCGTCGATGGTGTCGCCCTCGCGGAGGATGAGTGGTTCCTCGTAGTCGACACCACGGCCGGGTTTGTCCATGTAAATGCGGATGAGACCGAGTGCGTCCCACATCTCTTCTTTGAGTGCGTCGAGTCCTTTCTCCGCCTCGGCGCTGATGAACGTCACTTCCTCGGGGTCGAGGCCGACTTCACGGAGGTCCTCCTCGACTGTCGGGAGGTAGTCTTTGTCGATGAGGTCGGCCTTGTTGACGGCGACGATAGACGGCAGGTAGACGCGGTTCTTCATGATGCCGTCGATGAGTTCGTCGATGGAGGTCTCACCGCGGAGCGTCACTTCGGCGTTGACGAACCCGTGTTCGCGGAGGATTCCCTTTATCGTCTCCTCCTCGAGTTCGACGCTGTCGCTCTTGGTGACGTTGATGCCGCCTTTCCCTTTCTTCGTGATAGAGAGGTTCGGTGGTGACGTGTCCAACCGAATCTTGTTGTTGTAGAGTTCTGTTTGGAGTCGCTCGTACCGTTCTATCTCGAACACCGAGAGCATGAAGACGACGAGGTCGGCAGTCCGGACGACGGAGAGGACTTCTTTTCCGCCACCGCGACCACCCGCAGCGCCTTCGATGAGGCCGGGAACGTCGAGAATCTGGATGTTCGCACCTTTGTACTTCAACATCCCCGGGTTGACGTTGAGCGTCGTGAACTCGTACTCGCCCGTCTCGCTGTCCGCGTTGGTGAGGGCGTTGATGAGCGTCGACTTCCCGACGCTGGGGAACCCGACCAGTGCGACAGTCGCGTCGCCCGTCTTCTCGACGGCGTACCCTTGCCCGCCACCGGCCGAACTCTGGTTCTCGAGTTTCTCTTTCAGTTCCGCGAGTTTCGCCTTCAGTCGGCCGATGTGACCCTCGGTCGACTTGTTGTACGGCGTATTAGATATCTCCTCGCGGATATCTTCGATCTCCTCCTCCAGTCCCATTGTCCAAACTTCCGCCGCGTCCGTCGAAAAACCCTTTCCTTCGGACTCGAAGATTCGGCCCGGCCGTCGACGACTGTGAACGCACGGTGACGACACACACGTCCTGTGATTTGCGGATAGTTCGCGGTCAGACAGTGTCGAAGGGAAGACAACCAGTGGTTTCTACGCGTGTACGCGAGCGAAGAACTTCGTCACGATTATGCTCGGCGAATCCGACCCAATCGATACTGACAGATGCCGAGTCCTGGGACGCTCCGCGACAGCACCCAAATCGTACTTCCGTACGACCTGTTAGACGACGTGCGAGAGGAAATCGAAGCAGAATTCGTCGTCTCGATTCACGAGAACACGCCCGAGACGTGTCGAATCATCGGGAGTCCGGTCGAGATTCGGAAGGTGGGCGACTATCTGGCGCGGCAAGGAATCTCGCTTCCCTAACGGTCGTTCCGAAGGGCTTGTTACCACACAGTCTAACTGGCGGGTATGGACGAAGCGCCGGGACTCTCCGACCAGTACCGCACGGCCAGTCCATGGCCGGTGTTCGTCGCGCTCGGAATCCCTATCTCTGAACTTGGCCTCCTGTTCGACCTGTTTCCCCTCGCAGTCGGCGGGTTACTCCTGTTCACCGGGAGCGTCGCCGGGATGCTTCGCGAGTCGGGTTACGTGAAATCTACGATGTGGTCGCTCGCCGTTCTCGCGGGCATCTTGTTCGTGTTCGGTGGTGTCCTCGCGTTCACCGACGTCAACCTCGTCACGCGTGGATACGCGGTTATCGTCGCTGGCGTGTTGCTCCTCGTCGGTGGCGTCGTCTTCGAACTGTTCGTCCGCGACCAGCGGCAGGCGATTTGAGCGACTGACACGCGACACTGTGGTCGCAGGACGCCACGGCAGTAGTGCTGTTTGCCCAGCACAGACCGTCCCACATCCGTCCCCAACGAGAAACCAACAATCTATTTGAACGGCGTCCCCGAGTGTCTCGATATGGCAAGCAAGACCTTCGACAAGGAGACCATCCTCGACCTGACGGTCAACATGGTTCCGTTGGTCATCATCCTGTTCTTCGTGGTGGGCTTCGCTGTCTTCAACCCCTTCGGCGTCGACACGCTCACCTCGGGGCTCCAGTTCAGTATCATGGTTGCGGCGTTCGTCCTGTTGGCGGCCCTCACGTACCTCTCGGGGAAGGCCATCGCCGGGTCCGAAAAGACTGACGTCGTGTACCCGCCGGGGCAGGCGACGGTTCCCGGTGTGAAACCGCTTCACGAAGAACACGCCGAAGCCGAAGCGGAACTCGACGAATCGGGCGACGGTGACGCAGTCGAAGCGGCCGAAGGAACCGCTTAAAACCCCCCGAATCGCAGGGCGTTCCCGAATCTTTCATTACCCTGCACTCCTCACGCACTTCCATGGAGGTTAACGGACAGCTAGCACTGACGGTGTTGATGGGAATCTTCCTCATCGCCGTCGCCGCGTGGCTCGCGCGGGTCGAAGATTGGCGGTCGTACACCCCGCTCGCGGGCGGTGGGGCCGTCGGAAGCACAGAGCAGTACGTCTCGGAGGAAAAGCCGTCCGGGGTTATTCGCTGGTTGACGACTGTCGACCACAAGGACATCGGGATTCTCTACGGTGCATATGGGCTCATTGCCTTCGCCGTGGGTGGACTGATGGTCGTCGTGATGCGCCTCGAACTCGCTGACCCTGCGAGTACACTGATTTCGAACACGTTCTACAACTCGTTGCTCACCAGCCACGGGATTACCATGCTCTTCCTGTTCGGGACGCCAATCATCGCGGCGTTCTCGAACTACTTCATTCCGCTCCTCATCGGCGCGGACGACATGGCATTCCCGCGTATCAACGCGATTGCGTTTTGGCTGCTGCCACCCGCTGCGCTGCTCATCTGGGCCGGGTTCTTCCCTATCCCGGACGTCATCCCTGCGCAGACGGCGTGGACGATGTACACCCCGCTCTCGGCGGGCGCCGGGTCCGGAAACCAGATGAACGCGGGTGTCGACCTGATGCTCCTCGGCCTGCACCTCTCTGGTGTCTCGGCCACCATGGGTGCCATCAACTTCATCGCGACCATCTTCACCGAACGTAACGAGAAGGTCACGTGGGCGAACCTCGACATCTTCTCGTGGACGATTCTCACCCAGTCGGGTCTCATCCTGTTCGCGTTCCCGCTCCTCGGCAGCGCCATCCTCATGCTGCTGCTCGACCGGAACTTCGGGACGATGTTCTTCGCCGTCGACGGCGGTGCGATTCTCTGGCAGCACCTGTTTTGGTTCTTCGGCCACCCCGAAGTCTACATTCTCGTGCTCCCCCCGATGGGTATCGTGAGCCTCGTGCTCCCCCGCTTCGCGGGCCGTCGCCTCTTCGGGTTCAAGTTCGTCGTCTACTCCACGCTCGCGATTGGCGTGCTCTCGTTCGGTGTCTGGGCGCACCACATGTTCGCGACGGGTATCGACCCCCGTCTCCGCGCCTCGTTCATGGCCGTCTCGCTCGCTATCGCGATTCCGAGTGCAGTCAAGACGTTCAACTGGATTACGACGATGTGGAACGGGAAGATTCGCCTCACGACGCCGATGCTCTTCTGTATCGGCTTCGTGTCGAACTTCATCATCGGCGGCGTGACGGGCGTCTTCCTCGCGTCGATTCCGGTGGACCTCGTGCTCCACGACACCTACTACGTCGTCGGTCACTTCCACTACATCGTCATGGGTGCCATCGCCTTCGCCGGGTTCGCAGGCATCTACTACTGGTTCCCTCTCTACACCGGCCGGATGTACCAGGTCACGCTCGGTAAGTGGCACTTCTGGCTGTCGATGGTCGGTACCAACCTGACGTTCTTCGTCATGGTGCTTCTCGGCTACGGCGGCATGCCTCGTCGCTACGCGACGTACCTGCCGCAGTTCGCGACGCTCCACCAGATTGCGACGGTCGGTGCGCTCATCCTGCTCGCCGGCCAGATTATCTTCGTCTGGAACTTCGTCCAGTCGTGGCTCGAAGGGCCAAAAGTCGAAGACGGCGACCCGTGGGACCTCGCCGACGACGACCTGCTCACGTCCGAGTGGCACTGGTTCGACCGCAAACTGCAGACTGCCGTCGCGGACGGCGGTGAAGAAGAGGCCGAACTCGCTACTGACGGCGGTGAGCGAATCGACGATTCGCAATCCTCGTCGGATGTCTCGTCCGACGGCGGCGAACCAGTCGACGAGACTGACGTCGCCTCGGACGAGTAACCACGAACACGAACTTCCTTTTTCGACCGCTGCATTCGAGAGCGGACGCCCTCTTCGTCAGTCGCGTCGAGAGTGAGCAGTCGCTCGTGTCACTCCGAAGGTGAACAGTCGCCCGTGTCATTCCGAGGGTGAGCCTCACTCATCGCTGTCGTCGACTGAGAAACGCCGCTCGCCGTAGTGGCGATTGTTCCAACGGACAGTGCAGTTCAGATGACGAGGAGGATACCTACCACGAACATCAGTATCGCAACGGCCCCGAGGATGATTCCGAGAATGTCCGTATCCGACATACTGAGCAGTTGCGACTGTTCGGCTAAAGGTTCGTCGGTGCGGCCGAGCGGAACGAAAACTGCTAACCGCGTGCGACCCAGACGGTCAGTCGTGAGTTCGAACGTCCGCGGTCAACGCTTCGTCCTCGGGTTGTACGCCGCTCTCGTCGCCGTCGCAGGCGTTGCAGGATTCCTCACGGGGACGTTCGTCTCGGGACTCTCGCAACCGCGGTTTCTGTTCTTGATTCCGTTCCCGGCGACACCGCTCGGATTCGCGGCGTACGGTGCGTTGACGCTCGCACTCGTTCTCGGCATCCCACTCCTGCTCGTCGTCTTCGTCTCGGCCGGTATCGACGACGATGCGGCGAGGGGTCAGTAGGCAAAAATCAACGAACGTTCGACACAAATACTAAGACCAGCCCGCGGGACGTGATAGTATGTATCACGTGGTAATCGGTATCGACGACGATGCAGACCACGCACTCGCGTGTGTCGAAGAAGTGGCGAACCTCCCGGGCGAGGCCTCCGAGAAGGAAGTCACACTCATCCACAGTTTCACAGACAACCCGAGTGGTGCGTCCGCGACGCAGATTCACTCGGTGCGCGAGGCCAGCGAGTTCCTCGAAGACCACGGCATCGACTACGACGTCAACGAGTCGTCGGGAGACCCGGCAGAGGTCATCATCGAGTTCGCCGAGGAAGAAGACGCAGACCTCATCGTCACCGCGGGTCGGAAGCGCTCGCCTGCCGGGAAGGCACTCTTCGGGAGCGTCACGCAGACGGTGATTCTGAACTCCAATCGCCCCGTCATGGTGACGGGTACGACGAAGCGCTCGTAAAACTAGTAGACTCGGTCGAAGACGTCCGATATCGCGTCGGGCGACTGTCGACCAGATTCGTGTTCTTTCAGGTCGCCGTCACGGAACCACAGGAGCGACGGCGCCGCGTCGACGTCGAACGCCCGACAGAAGTCACCGACTGCTTCTCCATCGACGCCTGCGATGGCGACGCCCTCCGGGACGGTGTCGAAGATTGCATCGAGGTCCTCTTTCATGGCGTCACACGGCGCGCAGTTCCGCCGCCACACGGTGACGACGGCGTCCGGGTTCTCGTCGAGGAACGACTCGTACGAGTCGTCGTCGAGTTCGGTGAGTTCCGCTGGAACCGGCGACGAGGGCGAGATTTCGACGAGGAGACCGGCCATCACGACGAGCAAGTCTTGTCCGACCGGGACGTCGAGGAACGACTGTGCCGCGAGGTACGCGACGACGTCTTCTCTGCCCACGTCGTGTTCGTCGAGTTGGGCTTCGACGTTCTCCGGGTCGAGGCCGAACAGTTCGACGACGGTGTCGTGGAACTCCTCTTTTGAGACGGCACCGTAGATGTCGTGGTAGATAGCGAGCGTCTTTTCGAACTCGTCGCTCGTCGTGAGCGTTCCGTCAGGTGCTTCGTCGACTGCACCGGCGGCGACGAGCGTGTCGAGGGCGGTTTCGGGGGTAGCGGGTGTTGCTGCCATCGTTAGACACCGAGGTATCGTTCGCGGGTCTCTTTGTCGTCACGGAGTTCGTCCGCAGTGCCGTCGAAGACGATGCCTCCCTGGTCGATGACGTACGCACGGTCGGCCAGTTTGATGGCTGCGGCGGCGTTCTGTTCGACGAGGAGGATGGTCGTCCCGGCGTCGCTGATGCGTTCGACTGCGTCTTCGACGTCCTCGATAATCTTGGGTGCGAGTCCCTCGTAGGGTTCGTCGAGGAGCAGCAGGTCCGTGTTCTGCTTGAGAGCGCGTGCGATGGCGAGCATCTGCTGTTCGCCACCAGAGAGCGTTCCTGCCCGCTGGTCTTTCCGTTCGTCCAGTCGGGGGAACTGCTCGTACACCTCTTCGGTCGACATGCCCTTGTGACCGAACGAGAGCGACCGCCCCCACGTGTTGGACTTGTTGTTGACGACCTCTGCGAGGTGGAGGTTCTCCGCCACCGAGAGGTTCGGGAAGATACGGCGCTCTTCGGGAACGAGCGAGATACCCTTCACCGACACGTCTTCTGCGGGGACGCCGGTGATATCCTCACCCTTGTAGTGGATGTGTCCATCTCGAACGTCTGGCGGGGTCGCACCGGAGATACACCGGAGCGTCGTGGTCTTGCCCGCCCCGTTACGCCCGAGAAGCGCACAGATTTCTCCTTCCTCGACGTTCATCGAGAGGTCTCGAATGATGTGGCTCTCGCCGTAGTAGGCGTCGATGGCGTCGATTTCGAGCAGGCTCATATCTCGACACCTCCGAGGTAGGCTTCTTGGACGTCCTCGTTCCCCCGAATCTCGTCGGGAGTCCCTTCGGCGATGATGCCACCGCGACTGAGGACGACGATGCGGTCAGAGATGCTGAAGACGATTTCCATGTCGTGTTCGACGAGGACGAACGTGAGGCCGTGGTCACGCTTGACTTGCTCGATGAGTTCGACCGTCGACTTCGTCTCTTCGGGAGACATGCCGGCAGTCGGTTCGTCCATGAGGAGCAAGTCGGGTTCACTAGCGAGTGCGATGCCAATCTCCAGACGGCGTTTGTCACCGTACGGAAGGTCGGTCGCGACAGTGTTCGCACGGTCGAGCAACCCGACCGAGTCGAGTGTGTTGCGGGCGACGTCGTGAACGTCGGTGAGTGAGTCTCGATGTTTCAGGAACTCGAATCCGAACGCACCGCGCTCGGCGGCGAGTGCCGCAATCTCTGCGTTCTCCCGGACCGTCAGGTCGGGGAAGATAGACGCGGTCTGGAACGACTTCGAGACACCGCGTTGGACCACTTCGTGCGGTTCGAGGTTGACGATAGACTCGCCTTTGAACCGGATGTCACCGCTCGTCGGGTCGAGTCGGCGCGTGATGAGGTTGATGAGCGTGGACTTCCCGGCCCCGTTCGGGCCGATGATAGAGACGCGCTCGTCTTCTTCGACGGTGAGGTTCACGTCGTCGGTGGCGACGAGGCCGCCGAACTCTTTGACGAGGTTCTCAGTTTCGAGGAGTGGCGTCATTGCTCACCTCCCACTTTCTCGGAGACGAACGTGCGGACACGTCCAATGATTCCCCACAGGCCGTCGGGGACGACCCAGACGACTGCGACGAACACGATACCGAGGAGCAGGTGCCAGTAGTACCCGAAGTCTTGGATGAGCACGATGTCGGTGAACGGAATCGTCAGGACCTGGATGGTGCTGACGATGTTCTCGATGTAGAGGTACAGTCCGACCCCGAGGACAGGACCGAACATCGACCCTGCGCCACCGAGGACGGTCATCACGACGATGTCTCCGGATTCCGTCCAGAACAGCGACTGGAGCGGGACGTACGCACCGTGGATGGTGAACAGGCTACCAGCGATGCCCGCGAAGGCACCGGAGATGATGAACGCCATGAGCTTGTACCGCCAGACGTTGAGTCCGACGAACTCGGCGCGCTGTTCGTTCTCGCGGATTGCGCGGAACACCATGCCGTACGGCGAGTTGAGGATACGGTACGCGACTGCGACTGCGGCGACGAAGAAGATGCCGACGAAGGCGTAGAGCCACGTGCCGAGGAGCATCCCACCGACAGACGGGATGTCTGCTTCGAGGTGAAGCACCCCGAAGAGGCTCCCGACGTCGACGCCAGTCAGGCCGTTTTCACCGTTGGTGAGGAACGCGAGCGGCGAGGCCGCCATGAAGTACATCATCTGTGCGAACGCGAGCGTCAGGATGGAGAAGTAGATTCCACCGCGACGCAGCGACAGGAATCCGAGCACCCACGCGAAGAGGATTGCGAAGAGCGTCCCCGAGAGGACCATCACGATTGGGTCTCCACTGACGTTCTTCGCGACGATACCTGCTGCGTAGGCCGCACCGCCCCAGAAGGCAGCGTGGCCGAACGAGAGCAGACCGGTGTACCCGAGGAGCAGGTCGAAGCCGATGGCGAAGATACCCCAGATGAGGATGAGCGTGGCGAGGCTCTGGTAGCCCTGCAAGAAGTCCGAGATGACGGGGGCACGAGCGAAGAGCCACGGGAAGAGTGCGACGAAGATGGCCGTGAGACCGACCACCGTGCCTTCTCTGCCACGGAGTTGTTCCCAGCGACTCAACAGGTCGCCACCGACGAGCGACTCGTTTGCAGTCGGGTTGGCGTCTTTTGCGCTCGGGTTGGCGTCTTTCTCGCTCATGGTGCCACCTCCTCGTCACCGAGGAGACCCTGTGGCCGAGTCAGGAGCACGATTGCCGCAATCGCGTACAGACCGACTTGCGACCACGCAGGTGCGAGTGACACGAGTGCGGCCGTCGTGAGACCGAAGACGATGCCACCGACGACTGCGCCGGCGATACTGCCGACGCCGCCGATGACGACAGTGAGGAACGCCGGAACGAGGATGTTCGTCCCGATGGTCGGGTTGACGACGTTCAGCGGACCGCCGACGACGCCCGCGACACCGGCGAGTGCGGCACCGATGCCGAAGACGACGATGTAGGGGCGGGTGATCTTGATGCCGAGCAGTCGGACCATCTCTGCGTCACGGGTCCCTGCGCGGACGACCAGACCGAAGTCGGTGTACTCGACGAGCAGGTAGACGAGTGCGACGAGGACGGCCGTGATTCCGATGACCCAGAGACGCCATTGCGGGAAGTTCCCAACGATGGGGAGTGCCACGGGCCCGGAGACAGGAATCCCAGCGAACGACCCGAACGAGAGGATTCGTTCTGGCTGGTCGAACGGGAGACTGTTACTGCCGAAGAGGATGCGGAATAGTTCTTGAACGACGATTGCGAGACCGAACGTCACGAGAATCTGGTCGGTGTCGGGCCGGTCGTAGAACGGTCGAGCGACGAATCGCTCCATCAACAGACCGACGACGAATACCAGAAGCGGGACCATCACCAACGCGGCGAAGAATCCCCACTCGAGACCGAGGGTCGTCAGACCCCACTCGTACAGTTTCCCGTTCGACAGTGGGACGTTCAACGCGACGAAGAGCCCAGCGTACGTGCCGATGAGGTACAGGGCACCGTGGGCGAAGTTGACGAACTTGAGCGTCCCCAAGATGATGGAGAGACCGACCGCCAACAAGACGTAGATGGCTCCCTGCTGAAGCCCGTTGAGTAGAATGACGACGATGTCGGAGAGGACACTCATAATCGATCACCACCCCGTCCGTGGTTCGAGTTAGGTTCTAGCATGGGTATGTTACTCTTACTCATTTACGTGTGCGTGGTTGTCTGCGATTAACTTTCATTAATATAACGGTGGTGGCAGGTGGCGTTACTCGTAGGAACCGAGTTCACACTCGGCGGCCGGACCTGCGTCACATGCGTATCCGAGGTCGTCGCGACTCGTGATGTTGACAATCTCGTAGTACAGCCCGGACTCCTGTTCGGAGCCTGGGAGCCCTTTCACGACGGGCACGTCGCGTTGCGCCTGGTGGTCACACCCGCGCATCGTCTCTGCGCCCATCCCGATGTTGTCGTACTCGTAGTCTTCCAGTTGCTTGATGACCTCCGGCGGGTAGAACGTGCCTGCACGCTCGACTGCCGCGGCGTACTGGAGCGTCTGCGCGTAGGCGACCTGAGCCGGACCGGATGGAATGCGGTCGTACTCGCTCTGGAACGCTTCCGTGAACTCTTGTGACGGTGCGTTGTCGATCTGCGAGTCCCACGCGAGCGTCCCGTAGACGCCTTCGATAGCGCCGCCAGCCGCTTCTGCCATCGGACGGTTGTACAGCGGGACGATGATCTCCATGTCCTCGTTGATACCCGCGTCGACGGCCTGTTGGATGGAGTTCGCACCGTCGAGACCGTAGTGGTTGAGGATGAGCACGTCAGCACCGGAGCTCTGTGCCTCGGAGAGGTACGTGGAGTAGTCCGTCGTCCCGAGCGGCGTCGCGACAGATTCGACCTGTTCCCAGCCCGCGACGTCGGTCATGAACTGATTCATCGACGCCTGTTGGGTCTGTCCCCAGCTGTAGTCTGCGTAGAGCTGGTAGAAGCTCAGGCCCTCACCGTAGGCGTCTCTCACGACAGGCGCGAGCGCCTGCCCAGTCATGTACGCGTTGAACATCTCACGGAAGGAGTAGCGGACGCAGTCCTTCCCGGTCGTGTCGTTGGAGTGCGTCAGACAGGCCATGAACATGACCTTCTCGTTCTGACACAGCCCCTGCACGGCGATTGCGACAGCAGAGGACGACCCGCCGGAGATCATGATTGCGTTGTCACGCTGAATCATCCCCGACGCAGATTGTCGTGCCTGGTCTGCGTCCGTCGCGGTGTCGCCGTCGACGCTGTCGATCGTGTATCCGAGGACGCCGTCGCCGGAGAGGTCGTCGAACTGCGTGTCGACCCAGCCACCGCCTTCGTTCAGGTGCTTCACCGCGAGTTCGTACGCTCGCAGTTCGTCTTCACCCTCTGATGCGTACGGACCGGACTGTGGAACGTTGAATCCAAACGTCGCCGTGTCGCCTTCGATTGGGTAGTTCCCGAGAGCGGGGTAGTCCTCGCCGTCGCCGCCGCCACCGCCGCCGCCGCCGTTGCCTCCGTCACCATCACCGCCGCCGCCACCGCCAGTACAACCAGCCAGCCCAGCTAGCCCTGCTGCGCCAGTTGCCTTCAGCACATCTCGTCGATTGAGTGGCTTGGTATCCCGTGCCATAGCCCAAACGACCGATAGATGGTTAATAATAGTTATGTATATATACCCTTTAATTCGTATTAGTTATCCTCCAATCAAACGCATAATATTAATATAGTATTTATTATCATACCTTGGATACTTGTCATAGGGGCCGAAAGCAGAAGCAGAAGTGAGCTCCTACCGAGACTGGAGCACCCGAGTTGGCAGACGTAGAGTCACTGAGCGGACAGATATCGTCGTTTGTCCGAGGTGCCAACACCGTTCGCAGTTCACGACGTGACTAGTTTCGAACCGATGGGGTTCACCACAAATCGAAGCTCGAGCCGTCTCGATACCTCTCGAGAACGAGCGTTGTTCACTGTTCGAAGACTGTCTATAAACGTGATATGTCGTCCAAAATTTTACTGATTCAACTCGATTTTTCAGAATATACTATATTCATAAAATTCCTCTGAACGTGAGTCTCCGACGTATAACTAATCTCACGAGTGCTGTCTCTTCACTCGCCACAGGTGTGGCTGATAGACATGACGAAAGATACATTTTCGACCTCACGCCGCTCAGTTCTGAGACTCGGTGCCATGTCGGCACTCGGTGTCGGACTCGGCATCCCAGCAGTCTCCGGGAGTGCTGCTGCGTGGGAGTGCCCACGAACGCCCGGGTACTGGGCGAACCACGGCGACGAGAAAGCATGGGACACGGTTGGCGACACGTACGGCTTGACGCCAGAGACCCTTCTGAAGCCAGCGAAAGGTGACAAGGCCAAAATCATGGCGAAGCACCTCGTTGCAACCAAGCTAAACTTCCAAAACCGGAACGACCCTGACCCATGCGTCGATGACCCAATCGAGTATGGACCATTTGCCGGCGAGGACATGAACATGCGCGCGGTGAAACGACTCGCAGAGGATTGGATGGAAGCGTCCAACTATCCAGACAAGCAAAAGAGATGGCACGTCACAATCGACGGTGAAAAAGTCGACGGCGAACCAATCAAGAACACGCTCGACATGTTCAACAACGACCCATCGAAACTGGGTCTGTACGGGTGTAACTGCAAATAGCACCCTTCAGTCGGTGACCCCTCGTCCCCATCCCACGCCCTCGCGTTCCACTCCGGCATCGTCACGAGAGACCAGAGGACGGGCAAAGATTCACTGCCACCCGTACCGTCCCGCGGCCAGTGGACTATCCTTCTCCGACCATCCGCCCTTCGTCTTCCCACTCGCGTTCGCGCAGTTCGTACTTCTGAATCTTCCCAGTCGCCGTCTTCGGCAGTTCGGCGACGAACTCGATTTCTTTGGGAAGTTTGTACGTCGCAATCCGCTCTCGACAGAACTCGATGAGGTCTGACTCGGTCACACCTGCCGCGTCCGGGTCGCCGCTGGTCGGGACGACGAACGCCTTCGGCGACTCACCCCACTCGTCGGATGGAATCGGGATGACCGCCACGTCGGCCACGTGTTCGTGGTCGAACAGTGTGTCCTCCAGTTCGATGCTGGAGATGTTCTCGCCGCCGGAGATGATGATGTCCTTCTTGCGGTCCTGGATGCTGATGAACCCGTTTTCGTCGACGACGGCGAGGTCGCCCATGTGGTAGTAGCCCTCTAGTCGGGCCGAAAACGCCTCTTCGGTCTCGTCAGGCTTGTTCCAGTACTTGTCCATCACCTGGTTGCCCGCGACGACGATTTCACCGATGGTCTGTTCGTCCCGGGGAACGTCGTTCCCGTCTTCGTCGACGACGCGTACGTCGGTGCCGAGGTAGCCGATTCCCTGTTTCTTCTTGACGGCGAATCGGTCACCGTCGCCCTCTAAGAATCGCTCTGTGTCCGACGTGGTGATGAGTGGCCCCGTCTCCGTCGCGCCGTAGACGTGCATGAGGTGCCACCCGAACTCGTCTTCGACGGTTCGAATCGTCGCTTGCGGCGGTGCTGCACCCGCCGTCGCCGCGCGAACCGGGTTCGCCCCTGTGGTCTCGACGCCACCCTCGTCGCGGTAGTGTTTCATCAGGATGTTCAGTACCGTCGGCGCGGCGCACAGGTACGAGACGTTCTCTGTGCGGATGGCGTCCAACACGGCCTCAGCCTCGACACCGCGGGTACAGACGTGCTTCGCGCCGTGGCCGGTGATGGCGTAGATGTGCCCCCACCCGTTGACGTGGAACATCGGGAGCGTCCACAGGTAGACGTCGCCGTCCGAGATGTCCTGATGCATCGAGATGAGGTAGGCGTGAATCGTCTCGGCCCTGTGTGTCCGACAGACCCCCTTCGGGTCACCCGTCGTCCCCGAGGTGTAGTTGATGGTGATAATCTCGTCTTCGGCCATCTCGGGTCGCTCGTACTCGGTAGACTCGGCGACGATGTCGTCGAAGTCCAACCAATCGCCGTCGACCTGGTCGGGGTCGTTGGTGACGAAAATCTCTGTCGGGATGTCGTCCCGTATCTCCTCTATCTTCTCTGCGAACGCGTAGTCCGCGTAGATAGCTTTCACCTCGGCGTCGTTGAGCATGTACTCGAAGTCCGCCGGGACGAGTCGGTAGTTCAGTGGCATGTGGACACCACCGAGTTGCATCGTCCCGTAGGCCGCTTCGAGGTGATAGTGCGTGTTCGGGTCGAGGACGGCGACGCGGTCACCCTTCTCGATGCCACGCGACTGCAACGCGGCACTGAACCCATCGACCCGTTCGCCGAGTTCCGCGTAGGAGAACCGTTCACCTGTCGTCGCGACGACCGCTTCCTCGTCCCCGTAGTACCGGCGTGCACGGTCGAGGAACTCGGTCACCAGGAGTGGTTTATCCATACACGCTGTCCTTCACTAACGTTAGAGATAAATGTGCGGGGTGGTGACACGCTACTCGGTGTTGTGAACTGTTGTCACTGTAGTGTCCAGTACCACTCGAATCAGCCAACTAGAGATTATATTTCTACCTAATATATACAAGAAAATAACTTGGTTGTCCGGCGCGTAACGGTCGTATGGCACTCTCGGATTACACCGGCCAGTCGCCCGACGGACGGGACGAGACCATCGTCCGTGTCGTCCCCCATCGACTGTGGCGACCAGGTGAAGAACGAATCGAACCGTGTGCGTACAGTGGCGAACGACTCAAACTCTCGGAGAAACACCTGCTCGTCGTCCTCGAACGAGATGGGGTGCGCGAACGGATGTACTTCCGCGACGAGTCGTCACTCGCAGCGTGGGTAAACAAAAACGAGACCTGACTCGGCAGCGACGTTAGTCGACCTGGACCTTCCGCTGAATCTCGTCGACGATTTCGGGGTTCCGAAGCGTCGTCGTGTCGCCGAGTTCGTCGCCGTTCGCAATCTCTTCGAGCAGGCGGCGCATGATTTTCCCGGACCGCGTCTTCGGGAGTTCGGGCGTGAAGATGACCGCTTCGGGTCGTGCGATGGGACCGATGGCGTCTTCGACGCCCTCGACGATGCGGCCGCGCATCTCGTCGTCTTCTTCCTGCCCCTCTTCGGTGATGACGTAAGCGTAGACTGCCTCGCCTTTCACTTCGTGGTCACCACCGACGACTGCCGCTTCGGCGACGCCGGGAACACCGACGATAGCGGATTCTATCTCCATCGTGCCGAGGCGGTGGCCCGAGACGTTGATGACGTCGTCGACACGGCCGAGGATGGTGATGTAGTCGTCTGCGTCTATCTTCGCGCCGTCTTCGGGGAAGTACACCCAGTCGTCCGGGTCGTCGCTGTCGGTGTCAGAGTACTCTTGCCAGTACTCCTGGACGAAACGCTCGTCGTTCTTGTAGAGTGTGCGGAGCATCCCCGGCCACGGTTTGTTGACCGTGAGGTAGCCCGCTCGGCCTGCGTCGACCTGTTCGCCTTTCGTGTCGACGATTTGCGCGTCGATACCCGGCAGCGGTGGTCCGGCGGACCCCGGTTTCATCTTCTTGATGCCCGGGAGTGTCGTAATCATCATGCCGCCCGTCTCGGTCTGCCACCACGTGTCGACCACGGGGCACTCCTCGTCGCCGATGTGTTGGTAGTACCACTTCCACGCGCGCGGGTTGATGGGTTCGCCGACCGTTCCGAGCAAACGCAGACTCGACAGGTCGTGTTCCTCGGGGAACCGACTTCCCCACTTCATGAACGCGCGAATCGCCGTCGGTGCCGTGTAGAAGATGTCCACCGAGTACTTCTCGATGATGTCCCACAGGCGGTCACGCCGCGGGAAGTCCGGCGTCCCTTCGTACATCACCGTGGTGGTTCCGAGTGCCAACGGACCGTAGACGATGTACGAGTGACCGGTAATCCACCCGATGTCTGCCGAGCACCAGTAGGTGTCTTCCTTCTCGATGTCGAGGACCGCGTGTGAGGTCCACGCCGCGTACGCGAGGTAGCCACCGGTGGTGTGTTTGACGCCCTTCGGTTGTCCCGTCGTGCCCGACGTGTACATCAAAAAGAGCATGTCTTCGGCGTCACGCTGGACGGGGTCGACACGCTCGCCCGCGTGGTCGTCCATCAGGTCGTCCCAGTCGTGCTGGTTGCCCTTCAGGTCGTGTCCAAACCCGTCGTCGCCCAGTCGGTCGACGACCACCGTGGCGTCGACACCGTGGTCGACACCGTCGAGGCCTTCGTTCGCCTTGTCGAGGTGGTCGAGGGCGTCGCCGCGGCGGTAGTACCCGTCGCACGTGACGAGGTATCGGGAGTCTGCCGAGTTCATGCGCGTCGCGAGTGCATCTGCGGAGAACCCTGCGAAGACGACCGAGTGTGGGGCGCCGATACGGGCACACGCCAGCATGGCGATGGGGAGTTCTGGAACCATCGGCATGTAGAGCGTGACGACGTCGTCTTCTTCGACGCCGAGGTCCCGAAGCGCCGCAGCAAACTCGTTGACCTCTCGATACAGGTCCTGATACGTGTACGTTCGTGTGTCTCCGTGCTCACCCTCCCACTTGATGGCGACGCGGTTCTTGTCGCCGTTTTCGACGTGGCGGTCGACACAGTTGTACGAGACGTTCAGTTTCCCACCGGTGAACCACTTGTAGAACGGTGGGTTCGAATCGTCGAGCACCTCGTCGTAGTCGTCGTCCCAGTCCAGCATCTCGGCGGCCTGTTCCCAGCACGCCGGCCAGTTCTCTTCGAACTCCTCGTAGACGGCCGGGTCAGAGACGTTCGCCTGTGCGACGAACTCCTCGGAGGGTTCGAACTCCTCCTGTTCTACCAGCCGTGCCTCGAGTTCACCGTCTCCGTCACCGTCTACCATAGTACATGCTAACCAATAGAATCATCCATGATAAATCTATGTAGTGTAGGGGCGGGGACTGTCGATTTCGGCCCCCAGAAAGTCCAAGCCATCGGGTGAATTTTGCGCGCTGACGTGTGGCCCAGAACAGGTATTGAGTCCCGTCGGCGCGAGGGCGTTGCTGTCGACGTGGTGCCACGTTCGAACGCAGGCCAACAGCAGCGAACAGCGAAAAGACAGTGTCACTCAGGCAGTGCGATACAGTCCGATGCGGGCGACAGACACTCGTCACCCACTCGGCCTCACATCACGCCGATGGTCTCTCGGTAGGTGCCCCACTCCTCGGCGAACACGTCCATGATTTCACCCATCGTGACGTACGCTTTGACGGCGTCGACGAGGACTGGCATGACGTTCTCTCCGTTCTGGACCGTCTCGCGCAGTTCGTCGAGGGCCGCTTCGACTGCCTCGTCGTCGCGTTCGTCCTTGACGTCGGCGAGACGTTCGAGTTGACGGTCCTGTACCTCGTCTTCGACGTGCAGGAGGTCTGGGCGCGTGTCGTCGTCGGTGGCGTACTTGTTGACGCCGACGACGATTTCTTCGCCGTCTTCGACGCGCGACTGGTACTCGTAGGACGCTTCGCCAATCTCCTTGTGGTAGTAGCCTTCGTCGATGCCGGCGAGGACGCCGTCGCGGACAGACCCGTCGCCCATCTCGCGAATCTCCTCGATGTAGGCCATCGCCTCGGTTTCGATTTCGTCGGTGAGTTTCTCTATCATGAAACTCCCACCGAGTGGGTCGATGACGTCGGCCGCACCGGACTCTTCGGCGATGATTTGCTGGGTACGGAGTGCGACGGTGACCGCCTCTTCGGAGGGGAGCGCCAGCGCTTCGTCGAAGCTGTTCGTGTGGAGCGACTGGGTCCCGCCGAGAACCCCGGCGAGTGCCTGAATCGTGACGCGGACGATGTTGTTGAGCGGTTGTTGGGCCGTCAGCGACTGGCCGGCAGTCTGCGTGTGGAACTTCAGTTGCTTCGACGACTCGGCTTCGGCGTCGTACCACTCGGACATGACGTGGTGGTAGATACGGCGGGCAGCGCGGAACTTCGCCACCTCCTCGAAGATGGAGTTGTGCGAGTTGAAGAAGAACGAAAGTTGCGGGGCGAACTCGTCGACGTCGAGGCCACGGTCGATGGCGTCTTCGACGTAGGCGAACCCGTCGGCGAGGGTGAAGGCGAGTTCCTGAATCGCCGTCGACCCCGCTTCACGGATGTGGTAGCCAGACACCGAGATGGGGCGGATGCGCGGTGTCTCTTGGGCGGCGAATTCGACAGTGTCGGTGACGAGTTTGAGCGAGGGTTCCGGCGGGATGACCCACTCTTTCTGTGCGATGAACTCCTTTAGCATGTCGTTCTGGAAGGTGCCACCAATCTGGTCGCGGGACACCCCCCGGTTGTCGGCGAGTGCGACGTACATCGCGAAGACGACGGGGGCAGACGGGTTGATGGTGAACGACGTGGTGACCTCACCGATGTCGATGCCGTCGAAGAGAATCTCCATGTCGCGGAGCGTGTCCACGGCCACACCCTCTTTCCCGACTTCGCCGTCAGAAAGCGGGTCGTCGGAGTCCTTTCCCATGAGCGACGGCATGTCGAAGGCCGTCGAAAGCCCGGTCTGCCCGTTCTCGATGAGGTAGTGGAAGCGCTCGTTCGTCTCCTGTGCGGTTCCGAACCCGGCGAACTGGCGCATCGTCCACGTCCGGCCACGGTACATCGTTGGGTACACCCCGCGCGTGTACGGTGCCTCGCCCGGGAATCCAAGGTCGTCTTCGTAATCGAGGTCGGCAACGTCCGCTGGCGTGTAGAGGTCGTCGACTTCGTGGTTCGAGACGGTGGCGAACCGGTCTTTTCGCTCGCCACCCTTCTCGAGGAAGGGGTCGCGAGTCTCCGACTCCCACTGGTCGCGCGCCTCACGAATAGACGCCAAGTCCTCGTCGTCGTACATGCTCCAAAATCAGTATGGACGATGATTAATGATTCGGGTCATTCCCAGTAGGTCATCTGTTCGACCGAGCGGCGACCCACTCGTTCGACGGACAGACCATCGTGCATATCACTCCTCGCTGACCTATGCCCGTGCATGTGTAACTTCGAGAACGACACGGGCCACTCGCCGGCGCCTCGACGCCGCGTGGCCACCATCGGTGCTGGGGTCACCGGGCGCTGACGGTCGATGGCGCTCGTAACCCCGTCCGTCACGAAGTGGGTCGCCGGTATCGCGGCCCTCGTGCTCGTTCTCGCAAGCGTCTCGTTCGTCGTTCCCGCCGCCGGGTCCGTCTCTCCTGTCCCCTTCGACGACACGGTGAAGACCGGCGGCACCGCCGTCGACACCCGTCTCTCCGAAGTCGAAGGCTTCGAAGTCCCCGTCGCACAGGTTCACTTCTCGCGGTACCGGTACGTCATCGGGTACTACGACGTACAGACGGCGGCCGCAGACGTGTCCACGCCGGAGAGCACCCGGCAGTTCGGCGACCCACTCGCCGTGTTCGTCTCTGACTACGCACGGGTGACGCCACTCGTCGACGACGACGGATACCTCAGAACGCAGTACAACCGCCACCCCGGATGGGTCGACGCGTCGGAGGCGTCGTTCGTGGTCGACTCCGGTGTGCGCGTTCCCTCCGGCCCTATCGTGGTCCCGTTCTCCGACGCCGACGCCGCCCAGTCGTTCGCCGACGAGTACGGCGGGGACGTCGTCGATTGGCAGACGCTCAGAGACCGGTCGGGGAGTCCGCTCTCCACGCGGCTCGCCGCGTTCGATGCGTCCGTGGCCGACCACCACGACTGGGCGACACAGACCGTCGCTGCAAGTGATTCACTCTTCGACCGGCCCGTCTCGACAGTCGTCGGCGAGGACGCGCCGACCATCGAGGCGGCAGTCGAATCCGCGCCCGAAGACACCGCCGTCTACGTCCCTGCTGGGACCTACTCGGTCGAGAGGGTCGACCTCAATCGCTCGATTACGCTCGTCGGCGCGGGACCAGACACGCGACTCGTCGGCGACGGCAACGGAACGGTCGTCCACATCCGCGCCGACCGGGCCGCTGTCTCGAACCTGTCCATCTCGGGCGTCGGCGACGTTGGCACCCGTCGCATTCGGGCGACTAACGAGTCCGTCGACTGGGACACGCGCGTCCAACTCGCCTACGGACGCGGCGACGCCGGCATCGTCCTCGACGGCGCGAACGAGTCGGCGATTCGCGGCGTCCACATCGACACGCCCGCAAGCGGTGTCATCGTCCGCGAGAGCGCCGACAGCGTCCTCGCGAACCTCTCGGTGCAAGGTTCGGAAACGGCCGCAGAAGGGTTCATGGGTGCCGTCCTCATCGGCGAGCGCTCAGTCGTGGAGAACTCGACGTTCCGCGACGGCCGCGACGGCATCTACACCCACCGCGCGGACGGGAGCGTCGTCAGGAACAACCGCATGGAAGACGGCCGGTACGGCGTCCACGAGATGTACACCTCGAACATGCTCGTCGCCGACAACGTCGTCCGCGAGAGTCGAGTCGGGATTATCATCATGACTCGTCCCGTCGGCAACCTCGTGGTTGGAAACGACGTGCGCGACTCCGATTTCGGGTTCATCCCTGCTGGAAGTGACACCTACGTCGCGGACAACGTCTTCGCGGACAACGAGTACGGCATCGACGTGAGCGGAGACCGGCAGGTGTACACGCGAAACGTCGTCGTCGGCAACGAGATTGGCGTCCGCGGGAGTTCGACGTTCCCGACGAACGTCGTCGTCCACAACGACATCGTCGACAACGACGTGCAAGTCGAATCGGCCCTCGGCCCCATGCGGACGTGGACCAGCGAGGGCGAAGGGAACTACTGGGGTGACCTGCCACTGGAAGACGCCGACGGCGACGGCGCGTACGACCGGGCGTTCCAACCGTCCGGCCCCGTCGACGCCGAACTCGGCAGGCACCCGGCGGCACTCGTCCTCTCACGGTCACCCGTCATGGACGCGCTTCGCAGTGCACGCGACGAAGTCGCCGGCCTCCGCGGGTCCGGCGTGGTCGATGCGGCACCGCGGACCGAACCAGTCCAACCAGACGTGTTGGATGCGCTGACCCACGCTGAGTCGCCATCCAGTCAGAACGCCACGGAGAGAGCAGATGTCTGAAGGAGATACCGACGTACGAGAGACGCCTGGAGAACCGGTCGACAGACACAGCGAACGAGCAATCGACGCGACGGGGCTCTCACACGCGTTCGGCGACATTCGTGTCCTCGAAGACGTGTCACTGTCGGTCGAATCCGGCGAACTCGTCGCGCTCGTCGGCCCGAACGGGTCGGGCAAGTCGACGCTCCTCCGGTTTCTGGCGAACGTCCGCGGACCCGACGAGGGGACGGTTCGGGTCGGGACCGAAGGACACGCTCGCGTCGGGTATCTACCGCAGCAACCGGTATTCCGGCCTGGGTTCACTGCCGCCGATACGCTCCAGTTCTACGCGCAGTTCGTCGACGCCGACGTGGACGTTCCGACGATTCTCGACCAGGTCGGCCTCGCTCACGCGGGGAACCGGCGTGTCGAAGCACTCTCCGGCGGGATGACCCGTCTCCTCGGCCTCGGACGAGCGCTCATCGGCGACCCGGCCGTCCTCATCCTCGACGAA
>NZ_LOPV01000407.1 GCF_001469865.1 Haloferax profundi | reverse complement strand
CCGGCTCGAAGCCAGTGAGACAGTAAGCCCTGCACAACAATCGACCCTCGGACAGATGGCTACAGCCATCGTAGAGGAGGTTCTCACGACTTCGATTGCGGTCCTCGATGACTCTGAAAGAGACGATGAAACAGTACGAACAGTGACCCGACTGTACGGTCTGGAAGTTGACTGCGAAGGTCGATAGATTTGGAGACCGGCGAAGATGTTCGGAGGTAGCGGTACGGGTCTCTGTGCGCTAGGGCCGGCTATGAGCGTCGTTCCAGGGACCATCGACACTGCTCGACAGCCCCCGATGACTGTGCCACTTCGGCACTTCGTCGTCGCCCTTGGCCTGTTACTCCTCGGGATAGGAATCGAACTCGGCGTCGCTGTCGGCGTCGTCCCGGGAACAGGCTATCTCGCACACGTACACCTCGTGCTCGTCGGCTGGGTGTGCCTCACCATCATGGGTGCGATGACACAATTCGTGCCTGTCTGGTCGGGCGTCGAACTCCACTCGCGACGACTCTCGACTGTGCAGTTGTGGTTGGTCGCCGGCGGATTGCTCGGGTTTGCTGGCTGTCTTCTCACGAGCAGACTCGGATGGCTCCCGGTGTTCGGCGGGACGATGCTGCTCGGGTTTTGGCTCTTCGTGTACAACGTCGGACGAACACTCGGGGCGACGTCGGAGTACGACGTCACCGAACGACACTTCCTCCTCGCGTTGGGGTTCTTCGTCCTCGTCTCGTCCGTCGGGGTCCTTCTCGCCGTCGACGGTGTCTATCCCGTCTTCGCGTCGCTCTCACTGAC
>NZ_LOPV01000406.1 GCF_001469865.1 Haloferax profundi | reverse complement strand
GTCGCTCTCACTGACGCGAAGCGCAGTCGTCACCACTCACGTGACGCTCGCACTCTTCGGCGCCGTGATGACCACGATACTCGGTGCACTCTACCAACTCGGAACGATGTTCACGCAAACGAAACTCCACGGCGTCGACATCTGGCTTCGGCGGGCCGAGGAAGTCGGATATCCAGTGGGTGTCGTTCTTCTCGCGACTGGCCGACTGTTCGATACACTCCTCGTCGCACAGGTCGGTGGTGTGCTGGTCACAGTGACGCTCTTTGGATTCAGTATCGTCCTCGCTCGTCGTCTCATCGAGACATCTGTCGAGTGGAACCCGATGCTCGCACGGTACGCAGTCGTCGTCCCTGCGCTGGCCCTCTGGAGTGGCCTCGCGTTCTTCGCGTGGGTGGGCGACCCACTCGCGTACGCGACTCGCTTCGGTGCGCCGTCGTCGTTTTATCTCCTCGTCCTCGGCGTCGTCGGGTTCGTGGTCTTCGGGACACTCTATCACGTCGTTCCGTTCGTCGTCTGGGTCCACCGCTACAGCGACCTGCTCGGATACGAGCCAGTCCCGATGATAGACGACCTCTACAGTGACCAAATCGCCACCTTCGACTTCAGCCTCGTCGTCACCGGCACGCTCACGCTCGTCGTCACCGAGATGTTCTCTCTTCCTTCCGTCGGTAGTGTCGTCGGGAGAATTCTGCTACTGACCGGAGTCGTGTTCTTCTTCACCAACATCCTCCGAGTCGTCCACGTCCACAGTCCGCACTCGTTGGTTGGAGTGTTGTTCACCGCCCAGCGAAGAGACAGGGACGGCACGGTGAACGACGGGTCAGAATCATCAGGAAGTCGGTAGTCGAACGCTTCCGGGAGTGGCCCATGGAAACACCCAGCCGTGACGAACATCGCGTGCGAACTTCGAAGAGGAAGAAGTAGTCTCAATTTACCGTCTCTCCACGCCTATGGTGCTCTGCGATGACAACGAGTGCCGAAGAACAGTCAGCCCAAGGTCGGACACGTATGCAAGCCGTCGTGGCCACGGCGTATGGCTCACCAGACGTCCTCCACGTCGACGAGGTGGCGAAGCCAGTCCCCGACGACGACGAAGTTCTCATTCGAATTCGTGCGACGATAGTCGGACCACCAGATTCGGCCGCTCGTGAAGGGAAGCCATTCATCATTCGGTTCTTCAGCGGGGTCAGGCGACCCAACTCGGTACCGGGTGACGTGTTCGCCGGCGAAATCGAGGCAATCGGCCGGAACGTCGTGCGATTCGCACCGGGCGACGCCGTGTTCGGAACCGCGGCCCCAGGGAGCGGGGCACACGCCGAGTATCTCTGCCTCCCCGAAGACGGGACCATCGCGGTCATGCCGTCGAACCTCGACTACAACGAAGCCGCGGCAATCTGTGACGGTGGGCTGACGGCGATAGCGTTTCTGAAAGCCCATGCACACATTCGAGAGGGCGAATCCATCCTCATCAACGGTGCATCCGGGTCAGTCGGAACGGCCGCCGTGCAACTCGCGCGCGAGTTCGGCGCCACAGTCACCGGCGTCTGTAGCACCAATAACGTAGAGTTGGTGCAGTCGCTCGGTGCCGACACCGTACTCGACTACACGCGCACCGACTTCACGAAAACTGGCGAGAAGTACGACATC
>NZ_LOPV01000405.1 GCF_001469865.1 Haloferax profundi | reverse complement strand
GGTAGGGATCCTCCTTCAGATGGTGTGGACCCGACTAGTCGGTGACAAACGGGCACTTTTCGCGGCCACTGGGCTAGCGTCGACGAGCGCGAAGCGGGCAAGCCTCCTCACGCTGCGAGACCTCGCCGAAGAAGGAACTCTCCGCCCAGTCATCGACCGAGAATATCCACTCAACGACATCGCCGACGCACACCGCTACGTCGACACTGGTCACAAGGCAGGAAGCGTCGTCGTCACAGTGGGAGAGTAACCGACCACGGGTCGGATGACCCACAGAACGCTCGCTGTTCTCTGTAGACACGCCCCGGGTATCCTCTCAGCGCCCGCGGGTTTCGGCAGGGTCGAGTACTACTAACATTGAATACTGTTCGAGAAGCAGACAGGTACACCATTGTCGTCGAAACAACTCGTCCGG
The DNA here is from genome assembly GCF_001469865.1 of Haloferax profundi. Lineage (GTDB taxonomy): Archaea > Halobacteriota > Halobacteria > Halobacteriales > Haloferacaceae > Haloferax > Haloferax profundi. The sequence goes on along the minus strand of NZ_LOPV01000405.1, from coordinate 293 downwards.
TTCGTGACGATTGCTGTGGCCACAGTGGCCATGGTGGCCGTCGCGACTGTTCCAACGTCTGACTCGCTAACCGTTGCCGGACAGTACGCAGTCGCGACGATGGTGTTCGCGGCACTGCTCTGGATTACTGGGGTGGTTCCACTCCCACTCACTGCGCTGGTTATCCCGATTCTCTTGACGATATTCGGTGTCTATCCAGACTTTGGCGACGCAGTCGCCGGCTTCGCTGACCCAGTTATCTTCCTGCTCCTCGCGGGGTTCATGCTCGCAGAGGCGTTCCAGACACACGGCAT
>NZ_LOPV01000404.1 GCF_001469865.1 Haloferax profundi | reverse complement strand
ACGGATTGCGTTTTCGATACTCGTCCGATTTGGAACGACAGCACGAGGGCTCGTCCTGGGCGTTATGGTCGCGACGGCGCTCCTCTCGATGCTCATCTCGAACACTGCGACGGTTGCGATGATGGTGCCAATCGTACTCGGAATCGTCGAGAGCGTGACCGAGTTGACGAAGTTGGACGAAGACAGCGCTTCGTCGACGGCCTCGAACCTCCAGATAGGGATGTTGCTCGGCATCGCATACGCGGCGAGTTTGGGAGGCGTGGGAACGCTTATCGGAACACCACCGAACGCAATCGTCGTCGGCCAGGTGTCCGAACTCATCGGCTACGACATCACCTTCGTCGAGTGGCTCGCAATCGGGCTTCCGATGGTGGTTGTCACACTCCCAGTCGCGTGGGTTCTGCTGACGTACGTCGTGTACCCTCCAGAGGAGTTCGACGTGAGTCACGCACGGAAGCGCGCCCGAAGCGAGCTTCGGTCGATGGGGTCCCTCTCCTCTCAGGCCCGCCGGACCGTCCTTATCTTCGCTGGAACCGCGTTCCTGTGGCTCCTCGGTGGATTCGGGTCCCTGTTCGCGGACGTTCTTCCGCCCACGTGGTTTGTCACGCTCTTCGGTGGAACAGGCACCAACGTCTTCGGAACGACCGGTCACGAGGGCATCCTGTTTTACGTCCTCGTCGGGGTGCTCGCGATACCGACACTGGTCGTGAGCGGAGCGACGGCGTGGGACGACTTGCTCGATATCGATTGGGGAACGCTGTTGCTTCTGGGTGGTGGAATCTCGTTAGCAAACGCGTTGGCCGACACGAATGCCACCACGTGGCTCGCCGAGGTGACCCTCGGGTCACTGGAAGGGACATCGATCGTCGTGGTGCTTCTCGTGATGATTACGATGGTTGTCGTCGTCGGTGAGTTGGCGTCGAACACCGCGATGGCAGCCATTCTCGCCCCACTACTGATCAACATCGGTCCGATGTACGCCGAAGCACTCGGCACGTCGACGGAACTCGCGTCGGTTTTGTTAGCGGTGACCGGTGCCATCGCTGCCAGTTACGGGTTCGCGTTGCCGGTTGCGACGCCACCCAACGCGATCGTCTTCGGAACGGGGTACATAGAGCGCGACCATATGCTCCGTGCGGGTGCGTTGCTCGACGGCGTCGTCATCCTCTTGACGACGGGCGTCGCATACCTCCTCATTCGATTTCTCTGGCCGTTCGTCCTCGGTTGACGGAGAGACGAGAGACACTCGGAGAGGCACAGTCGCTGAGAGTTCGTGAGACCGTTCTCGCTCCACTCTCATCGTGCCCTCGGCAAACCATCCGTCCCCTCAGAAAACCATCACCCCCTGAGCACTCCGAGAAAGCCTGGAAGACGTCGAATACTCCCGAACGTGTTCGGGTCAACACTCACCCTGTCTCGCTAGAATCGTCCACAGAGAACAGATGTCCGAACTCATCGCTCTCGACTCACTTCCCGAGACGACCCACGCAGAGGTATTCGACGACAACCGCCCACGGACGGTCAGACTGAAACTCGATGCTGGTCAATCGGTTCCAGCACACACGCATCCGGGGACGAACATCGTCCTTCACCTCGTGTCGGGGCACCTCGAACTCACACTCGACGACGAGACGTTCGACGTTCGTCCGAATCAACTCGCGCGATTCAGCGGCGAACGGGAGATATCACCGCACGCAGTCGAACCAAGTACGGCAGTCCTCGTATTCGCACCTGCAGGCGAAGGCGAACAGTAGTCCAGACTGCGGGACGGCCGTTACCAGTTCACGGCCACGACTCGTCGAACACGACTCCAGTTCCACGGAGTATTTACAGACGTGCCACTGAGACAGAATATGGACCTCTCGGCCCCGCTTTCTGTCCTGCTTCTCGCGTTCGCGCCGGCAGTCATGTGGGGGTTCACGCCAGTCATCGAGAAGCGAGCACTCTCGGGGGGAGGGAATCCACTCCAAGCGTCACTCGTCGTCGTCGTCGTCGACTCGGCGATTTACCTCGGTGCGCTCGCCGTCTTCCAAGACAATCCATTCAGTGGCATCTCGCTCGAAACCATCGGCATCTTTGTCGCTGCTGGGGCAATCGGAACTGCATTAGGTCGGCTTGCAATCTTCGCGGGGAACGCACGCGTCGGTGCGAGTATCTCCAGTGCCGTGGTCAGTGCGAGACCACTGTTCGCGACGGCGCTCGCGGTTGGATTCCTCGGCGAACCCCTTTCTGCCCCGACTGCCGTCGGTATCGTCGTCCTCGTCGTCGGCCTCGGCGTCCTCTCTGTCGCGAAAGGCGGTGACCTCGAAGGGTGGTCGAACCGAGACTTGCTCGTTCCACTCGCCGCTGCTGCATTCTTCGCTCTCGGCAACGTCGCCCGGCGGTGGGGCCTCGCTGCCGGCGAAGCGACACCGCTCGAAGCAGTCGCAATCAACGAGTTCGCTGCACTCCTCACACTCGGTACCTACGTCGCCGTCGTCGGCAGAGACCGAGTTCTGAATCGCCCTCGCCGGTCGTATCTCGTGTTCGCCGCGAGCGGAGTCATCACGTCAGTGGCGCTCCTCTCGATGTTCACTGCGCTCGCAGCACCGGAGGGACGAATCGCAGTCGTCGACCCACTCGTCGCCACAGCACCACTGTTCACCGTCGTCTTCTCGTGGATTTGGCTCGGTGACCTCGAACGCGTCACTCGCGGCGTCGTCGCTGGCGTCGTCCTCGTC
>NZ_LOPV01000403.1 GCF_001469865.1 Haloferax profundi | reverse complement strand
CCCTCGTGACCGGCGGCCCAGCACTCGTTCGTGGCATCAGTGCGCTCGGGTTCTAACCGTGTCCACACCCACGGCTGCGTTCGTCGGGTTTTGAATTCCGACTGTTTACCCGCAGAGGCACTCGTGACGCTTCGACGATTGGTTCACGACAAATTCGTGTATCTCGGTAGCAAGTTCGAACAGTTTATCCGCGCGCCCCCTCGCTGCCAGGCCGTCTTGATAGTACGTCTTTGCGCGAT
>NZ_LOPV01000402.1 GCF_001469865.1 Haloferax profundi | reverse complement strand
CACAGGTCTTGAAGATTGGCCGCGACGTGCTCCGAGAGGATACCACGTCTCGCCGCTTCTGTATAGACGCCGGGATGTGTTCCGGGGAGGTCACGCGGTTCGACGCCACCTTCGAGGAGTTTGAATTCGACAACCCGCTCGATTGCGACGAACGATGTCTCGATGACGATGGTGTAGAATCCGTCGTCGAGTAACGACTCCGCACCTGCCAACAATCGGCACGACTTCCGAAGTTGCAACACGTCCGCTTCGTTCGTGTGTAGTCCGGACTCTATCTCGTCGGGTCGGTGGTCGAAAGCGGCCTGCACCTCGTCGACGAGCGATTCGACTCGGTTACCGCTCACTGTTCATCACCTCTTTTCGAATCTTCTGGAACGTCTCGCCGCCGTGAACCGTGACGCCCTCTTTGAATATTTCTCTCAACTTGCCTCCCGCACGTCGTGCACTCGCTGGCGACTCGACGAACGGTTCGAACGTGTACCGGTCGCCGTCGAATCGCTCTTCGCCAAGTTCGGACGCGATGTCGGAAACGATGCGCCGGGCGACAGTTCTGTCACCGTCGACGAGCACGAAGACGTCGATATCGCTTTTCCGGTCCGCGTCGCCGCGAGCGACGCTCCCGAACACGAGAACTCCCAGGAGTTCCTCGGTGTCACAACCCTCCTCGACGGCACCTTCGACTTGGCGGACGAACTCCCGGATAGGGGCGTGGTATTCGACCTGTTCGAGTGCGAGTATCGGGTCGTCCTTCTGGAGGTGTGCCGGGTCGATTGAGACGTACTTACGCTGGGTTGTCTCTCGAACCTCGATGACACCGAGTTCGTCGAGGAGTCCAACCGCCCGCCAGACAGTCGACCGACTGTGGTCAGTCTCGGCGGCTAGTTCAGACATCGTAAACTCCGATTCGTGTGCATCGACGAGCAGTCTTAATAGGTCGTCTGCAGCACGGAGCCTGAATATCTTCGTCTCGTCTCCGGGAGAGACACGGAGACAGACACGTACATCTTGTTTCGTACCGTCAGACACTGTTTCGTTATATGCAACAACACATATTAAGGGTTCGTATCAATCACGTTGTCGGGTATCACCTCATCGCCGAATCGACCGCTGGGGGGTCATCCGACGCGTCGGGGACGGTTCCTGTGTCGAGAGACCTCGTTTCGAGCGCCGCGAGTTGTTCGTTGATGGCGTCGCTTCGCTGGTGCATCCCCGAGACGCGAACACGAACGAGGTCGAAATCGTGTCTGTCTGACAGCCCGTTCCACGCACGGAACGCTCCGAGTGCGAGTGTGTGTGATTGGGGGCAAAACGGCGTCGTCGGGGTGAGCTCAGCACGAAGGACCGACGAGTCACCAGTCTCCACAGCATATCGAAATCCGGCGTCCTCGTGACGAGTGTCGAGGTTCAACCGGGCGAGGTTGTAGTTGAACGTCGTATCGTACACGGTCCGATCTTCGAACACGTCCCGAGTCCGTTCGTGGAACGCGACGTGTTCGTCACCGGTGAGGACGCGGTGTCCGTCGAGGAACGAACCCGGTTCTGGGATGTGCTCTGGGACGAACTCGCCGAAGTCGTCGTACAGGTCGCTCTCGTCGGTGCCACCGAAGGGCAAGAACCGTCCAGCCATACAGTCGAGTACGGAACGACTGGCCCTGTCGATTCCCCCGGACATGTTCGAGAGAGGTCGACGAGGCTTCCACGGAGACGACTACTGGGTCGACTACGACGGCGAAAAATATCCTAAGACAGTGTCGCTTCGGGCACTCACTTCGGGTCTGGGTCGAATATCTCCGGGTCCTCGGATCCTTCCGCACGGACGACGGCCATACAGCCTTTCCGGGCGACCCGCGACAGTGAGTGGTCGACGAGTTTGAAATCACCGGGGACCGGTGAACTCATCGTCGCTATCGCGGTACTCCCCGGCGGAACGAGTCGTGTCTGGATGTGAGTCTGTGGTTCCGTAGTGAGCGACCCATCGGGGTACAGCGTCTCCCAGACGCTCCCGATTGGGTGGAAACTACTGGAGAGGTTCGGCCCACCATCCACGAAGAAGACGCGGACTGTCTCTCCCGTCTTCGCAGTCACGGCAGGG
>NZ_LOPV01000401.1 GCF_001469865.1 Haloferax profundi | reverse complement strand
CGCGACCAGCGTCAGTCCACGCGAACTTTTCACCGTTCATGAGGACGTACGTTGGTTCTTCGTTCCGCATGGCGTCGAAGTCGAACCCGTGGTGTCCCTCAGTACCCGCTTTCTTGTCGGTGTAGAGTTCGTGTTGTCCGATGTACACTTCGTGGTCGACGTCCGGGAGTCCCTCCGGTGGTTCGACGAGGATGAGACCGAACATCCCCGCGCTGATGTGCATGTCGAGATTCGGAACGGCACAGTGGTAGATGTACGCGCCGGGGTACGTCGCTTTGAACCGGAGGGTCGCCGTCTCACCGGGGTTCGTCATCGTCGCCTCCGCACCGCCACCCGGACCGGCGACTGCGTGGAAGTCGACGTTGTGCGGCATCGAGTTCTCTTCTGGGTTCTCGAAGGTCAGGTTGACCGTATCACCTTGTCTGACGCGAATGAACGGCCCGGGTACCTGCCCGTTGTACGTCATGTACGTGAACGTCACGCCGTCTTCGACCTCTGCGGTCACCTCCTCGGGGCGGAGCGTCACGTCCACTTCTGCTGGTTCGTTGCGGTCGATTGGGTCGGGGATGTCGGTCGGGTCAGCCGCGACCATATCGACTACGTTCGGACTCTGTTGTTGGGCGGGTTCGGTCGTCGTCTCCAACGACTGCGCCGCAGTCGGTGCTTGATTGGCACACCCTGCGAGCGATGCCACACCACCGAGTCCAAGTGCCTGTAACGTCCGTCGCCGAGTCGTCGATAGCATCTATCGTCACCCTCCAGTTGAGTCGTGGGACCACTGATGGGTATAGTGAAGTGCCAATTTCATCACTGAGAGACCCTGTGCGAACATATTCGGAGTCTAGCACACACTCCTTCGAGCCAAACAGTCGAACGACCATGACCGCAGAAGAACCATCCATACCAGACGCCGAACGACACGACACCTCGTGGTCGGCGAACCTCGAACATCCAGAACACGCTGAGAGCAGAGAACGCGTCGTCCAAGATGCACGCTCTGCCATCGAACGTACTGCACCGGGAAGACACGTCAACCTCGTCACCCACGAGGCCCACGGCCACCCCTCGTCGTATCTCTATCCAGTCCTCGAAGACGAGTTTCACTCCCTCGACTGGGAGTTCGTCGACCGATGTGGATGCGGCGGGTTCGTCACTCGCGTCTACGTCTGATGCCGAAAAGAGTACCGCAGACCTGCCGACGCGTGTGTCTGCGGACTATCGAGAACAGTCAGTCGTCACCGACGAATCGGTCACGGCGGTACCGACACTGCTCACAGAAGAACTGTGCGTAGCCAGTTGGTATCGTCCCAGTAAACAACATCTCAGTACCACAATCCGGGCACCACTCGGAGTGACCGTTTTGTTTGTGGTCTGTGCTCATACCACGTTCATACGAGTGAGGTATTATTACATTATCGATTGTAACAAATCCAGGAACGGTGATAGGTTACGGTGACGGGGCGATGGGTCGTTCGGAGACTGTAGGGAGACGAGTACGACGCTGCGGTTCGGCGCACGCTGTTCGACTGGGCAGTCGAGATGGTCACGAGCGAGTGAACAGCGCCTCTCTCACGGCACCCATATCGCCGTCAGCATCCCCTCGTCCGTCTCGACCGAACGATAGACGAATCCTCGGTCGTCGAGTTTCGGGAAGAGAAATTTCGGTTCCCGGTCGTTGAGTTGGACGAACATCGTCTCGGTGTCGAGTTCGGTGAGACGTGTGAGCGTCTTCGTGAGCGGTTCCGGCGGCGGGAGGTCACGCGCATCGAGGAAATCGATGGCTCTGGCAGTCGGTGCGTCCGCTTCGACCAGGTACGGTTCGACATCCATGTTCGTGACGTGGAACCGAAGTCGTAGGTAGTTCATCCCGAAGATGTTCGCGGGAGGGAGCGCGCAACCCAGACCAAATCCACGCGAACATGTTCGCCACGTGGTTCACGTCGGTCCGAGAACGACCGTCAAAACGACCATGGCACCGCACCCACCGCAGTCACGTCCTTCGACGGGACCAGACCCGTCGGCAATCGACACGAGTCGGCGTCCATTCGTCCTCATCTGGGAAGTGACGCAAGCGTGTGACCTCGCGTGCGACCACTGTCGCGCGGACGCACACCCAGCACGCCACCCCGACGAACTGACCACCTCGGAGGGAAAGCACCTCCTCGACCAAGCACGAGAGTTCGGACCGGGCCAACTCGTCGTTCTCTCGGGCGGAGACCCACTCACGAGACCAGACCTCGTCGAACTAATCGAGTACGGCACGTCCCGGGGACTCCGAATGACGCTGACACCGAGTGGGACGTCGTCGCTGACGCCGGAGACAGTACATCGCCTCAGCGACGCGGGAGTAACGCGACTCGCAGTGAGTCTCGACGGCGCGACACCCGACACGCACGACACGTTCCGGGGTGAGAGCGGGAGTTTCGAGCAGACGGTTCGAGCAGCCCGTGCAGCGCGTGATGCAGGACTCCCCGTCCAGATTAACACGACTGTGTGCGCACAGACCGTCGACGAACTTCCAGCACTCCGTGACCTCGTCGACGAACTCGGCGCCGTTCTCTGGTCGGTGTTCTTCCTCGTCCCCATCGGTCGTGGCCGTGTCCTCGAGCCAATTACGCCCGACCGTGCCGAGACGGTCATGCAGTGGCTCTCCGAGGTGAGTGACGACGCTCCGTTCGGCGTGAAGACGACCGAGGCGCCGTTCTACCGTCGGGTGGCGATTCAGCACAGACGAGACGCGAACGAGACACCAACAGACGACGACATTGGCCGCCGTCTCGGAATCACCGCCGGTGACGGCTTCGCGTTCGTGAGCCACACCGGCGAGTTGTACCCGTCTGGCTTCCTCCCAGAGTCAGCAGGGACAGTCCGAGACGGTGGACTCGTCGAACGGTATCGAGAGAGCGAGTTGTTCCAGTCACTTCGTGACCGCGACGCACTCCGTGGGAAGTGCGGGGCGTGTGAGTTCCGGCACGTCTGCGGCGGAAGTAGGTCACGAGCATACGCTCACACGGGAGACCCACTCGCCAGTGACCCCTTGTGTGCGTACGTTCCCGACGGATACAGCGGACCGCTGCCGGAAGGTCGAGTGAGTGGCGACTGACGAGAACCAGCCCGAACACGTTCGGGACAATCGATTGGCCGGACGAGCGACCACGTTGAGACGATGACGCGAACGACCGAACTCTCTCGACGGCGGTTTACAGTGCTTGCAGCGAGCGGTGCGCTAACCACCGCCCTCGCAGGGTGTACTGGTTCGAGCACCGACTCCTCACCCGACGAGACGGCAGACGGGGGCGAATCGACGACCAACAGAGAGACGACTGAATCTCCCAGCGGAGACGGTGACTCGACGGGGTCGGCCGGAGAACAGACCTTCGGCGGATGGCTCGAAGAAGTCGA
>NZ_LOPV01000400.1 GCF_001469865.1 Haloferax profundi | reverse complement strand
CGGTGTGAGAGACGAGACAGGAACGGACGCGGTCACTGTCGACGTCGGTACCGAAGCGAACGGCGGGGCGTTCGGATTCGGTCCCGCGGCGATTCGAATCTCCACAGGGACGACGGTCACGTGGGAATGGACCGGAGAAGGAGGGTCACACAACGTCGTGGATACAGACGGTGCCTTCGAGTCCGAACTCGCCGGGAGTAGCGGTCACACGTTCGAACACACGTTCGAGGAGGCGGGTACGTACACGTACTCCTGTGTGCCCCACGAGACGGTCGGAATGAAAGGCGTCGTCGTGGTCGAGTAGGTTCCGTCCACTCGTTTTTGTCGAGCAGTTGGTGTACACACCGGGGACTGGTCTCCCGGATTTGGAGAATCGTGAGTCAGTCGCTACGTTCGATACCCTGCCTCGGTTGGACTGAAATCGAGCACGGTGACATCACCGAGGGTGAGCGCATCAGGCTGGAAGTTCCCTCTCGGAGGGTAGTAGCCCGACGCCTCCAACACTGCACTGACGACTGCCTGTTGCTCGGCACGAACGTCCATCACTGACTCGACAGCGTCGATTCCGTGAGACGCACAGTAGACACCCTCGATTTCCCAGCTAAAATCCTCGTAACAGGAGAGTGCTACGGTGATTGCGTCGCCCGAGACGAGCGTCGTGTCCCGGCAGTACTGACATCCGACAGTGGCCGTCCTGAAATCTTGTGTGACGTAGAGACTCTCGACGACGAGTCCAGTAAACTGTCTGATGAGGTCCGATTCCACAGGGTCGTACTCGCGCACGAACGACCGATACGGGCCCAGATGAGAAATAGTCGCGCAGTCAGCGAACCCCATCCGTCACGGGTCGTAAGTGAGCACCCACCGAGCCGAAAAAACCGGACGAGAGTCGCTTAGTCGTCGCCCAGCACACCTTCGGCGACGGCCATATCTTCGACACTCGGGTCGTCAGCCGACTCGCGCAGGACGAACCGTTTTCTGACGAGGTCGGCGGCGTAGATGACCGTGCCGAGGATGATGAGTGAGTCACCGGGGAGGCGCGCCCAGAAGAGGGACTGAACCAACGGTTGGTCGTAGAACGCCACGCTCCGAGCAGCGTCGTATCCGCCGGTGAACGCCGTCTCCAACTGGAGGAACCCAACCGGAAGGACGGACACGAACACCATCAACACGAGGCCCACGTTCCAACACCAGAACGCGACACGAAGCCACGACCCGTCCCAGCGTTCGGGGTCGATTGCAATCTGGAGCATGTACGTGACCATGCCCAGTGCGAGGAAGCCGAACGCGCCGAACATTGCGGCGTGCGCGTGGCCGACGGTGAGGTACGTGCCGTGTTCGTAGTAGTTGATGAGCGGAAGGTTGATGAAGAATCCGAGGACGCCCGCGCCGACGAAGTTCCAGACGCCACTGGCGATGATGAACATGAACGGGAGGCGATACGGGAATCCACTGTCGGCGTTCATCGCGCGGTACTGACCGAGTGCCTCGTAGAGGATGAACACCAACGGGATGAGTTCGAGCGTCGAGAAGACGCTCCCGATAGGCACCCACATGTCGGGCATTCCGACCCACCAGTAGTGGTGCGAGACGCCGATGATGCCCGTGCCCATCACGAGGAGTGCCTGAAGCACGACCGCCTTCTCGGCACTCCGGCGTGAGAGGAGGTTCATCGACACCAACGTCAGGCCGACGATGGCGACGATGAAGAACTCGAAGGCACCTTCGACCCACATGTGGACGACCCACCACCGCCAGAATTCCGTGACGGCGATGTTGGTCTCCGGAGTGAAGAGGAAGCCTGCGGTGAACAAGAGTGCAATCGACCCACCGGCGTACAGTATCATGTGCGCCAGTCCGTAGAGCGGTTCTCTGTCCAAGAGCGGTCTCAGTCCACGGATTGCGAGCACGGCCCAGATACCGAACCCGGCGAGGATACCGAACTGCCAGAGTTTTCCGACTTCGAGGTACTCGAGGCCTTCGTTTCCGAGAATCCACCACAGTGGTCCGTCGATGTAGCCGTTCGCACCGAGCCAAATTCCACTGAGGCCGCCGACGGTGACGACGACGATGGCACCGAGCAGGACGTCGATGTATCTCGATTGCTTCGGCGGTTCGTACCCGGTCAACAGCGGCGGGAGGAACAACCCGGCACCGAGCCACGTCGCCGCAATCCACAGGATTCCGAGGTCGATGTGCCACGTCTTCGCGAGCGAGAACGGGAGGAGTTGGAGGATGTGGACGCCGAGTATCTCTTCGACGCCGAAGAACCCGGCCCGTTCGATGTAGAAGTGCGCGAGTAACCCGCCGAGTAACACCTGGGCGAGGAACAACCCTGCCGCGACGGGGATGAACCGGAGTGCCGCACGTTGACTCGGGAAGACACTCACGTCGCCGGGTTCAGGGACCGAGATTCCCTCCGCCGACGGTTCGGGGAGTTCGATGGACTTGTACAACCAGATACCGAGACCCGCGCCGGCGACGAGGAGGACCATTGCGATGACACTCCACGTCATCGAAGCGGCAGTGGCATCGTTTCCTGCACCGGGGTTGTACGGCCAGTCGTTCGTGTACGAGTGCGTACTCCCCGGCCGGTCGGTGTGCGAGAACCACGCCGTCCACATGGCGAAGTCGGCGAACTGTTCCGCATCGGCCGCAGAGTCTATCATTTCGGAGGGAACGCCCCGTTCGTGGTCTCCCTCGTGATACCGTTCGACG
>NZ_LOPV01000399.1 GCF_001469865.1 Haloferax profundi | reverse complement strand
CCTCACGAACACGTTCGTGGGCGTATACTTCCGCTGCGGAGTACTGAATTGCACCACCGTCGTACGTCTCGTCGAGGTCGTCTTCGACGACATCGGCCACAGCGGCCTGTTCTGCCGAATCGAGCGCGTCGTACGGTTCATCGTAGCGGGCGTCCGCGTAGTAGTCCCGCATGTACTGGACTTTCAACTCGAGTGCGTCGGCAGTGTAGTCGACGCCGTAGTACGCACCATTGCCCAGTATCGACCCGTGGTTCATCAGGCCGTTCTGCTGGAACACCTTCTTGCCGTCTCGAATCTCGTCTCCACTGACGACGACATCACCGTCGGGGCCGACGACCTCTTCGGGGATGGGTGGGGCTTCCTGATACGCGAACCAGGCACCAGCACCCATCACGACGAGGTTGAAGATGAACACGACGGCTATCGCCTTCGCGATGGTCTTACGCGTGAGTTCCATACAGGAAGTGGTTCACCGTCGAGGGTTTAGGTCGGATACGACGCTTCCCGGAATACGTCACGGCGGACGAAGATGTTCGGGGGCCGTACCCTTCCGCTGCCGAGTGTCAAAAATCCGCAGTGCTCGCGCCAGCCAACGGACCGAAGGAAAACAGACGAACTACGTAGGTTACTCAGATTTCGTCTCTGGGTAGGTTTTGCCGCCCGTCTCGTCTTCTTTCAACCAGAGGAACACGCCAAAGAGCGCCGGCGACGCGATTGCCGCGCCGAACGTCCCGGCGAGTGCGAGTCCACCGAAGTCTTCCATCTTCGGGTCGTCGAACGGTTCGGCTACCTGTGCATTGCTTCCACCGTCACCAGCCTCGGCCACGATAACGGCGCCTTTCATACCGACCGTCTCGTGCGGTGTGCAGGCGTACGTGTACGTACCCGCCTCCTCGAACGTGTGTTCGAACGTGTGACCACTCTCGCTGGTGAGTTGTGACTCGAAGGTACCGTCTGTTTCCACGACGTTGTGTGACCCGCCTTTACCGGTCCACTTCCAGATGACTGTCGTGCCCGGCGAGACGCGAACGGCCGCGGGGCCGAATCCGAACGCCCCGCCGTTCGCCTCGGAACCGACGTCGATGGTCACCCGCTGGAGGCCCGTCTGGTCGGTGACTGTATCGTAGTTCGACGTGTTCTCCAACCAGGTGTCGATGGCTTTACCCTGTGAGGACTCAGTCTCCGACTCGGCGGTTTCTGTGGACGATTGGGTGACACTGCCACCGACGACGACAGCACCTTTCATCCCCAGCGATACGTGTGGAGAACAGACGTACTTGTAGACGCCCTCGGCGTCGAAGGTGTGTTCGAACGTGTGTCCAGCGTCGCCGACGAGTTCGCTCGCGAACGACCCGTCTTCGGCGGTCACGTCGTGGGCACCCCCGTCGCCGGTCCACTTCCAGACGACTGTCGTTCCCGGGTCGACGCGGATGGCAGCAGGTCCGAACCCGTACGCACCGCCGTTGCCATCTGCGCCGACAGTTACTGTCACGGTAGACGTGCCAGTCTGGTCGACGACGCCGTCGTAGTTCGAGGTGTTTTCGAACCACGTATCGAGGGCTGTTTCGCTCGTCTGTGCAGTCGTTGTCTCGGCGACGGTTCCGAGAGCAGACCCAGAGACTGCAGCGCCGCCGAGTAGTCGAAGGACACTCCGTCGGCCGATTGCTGTGGAAGTTGAATCGTTCGTGGTCATGAGTTTCGGTGTCGATGGCGTCGAGATACCTCGCCCGACAGTCGAATCGACGGCCGTGTGATGGAAAACCGGGGACGCTCGTTCCCGAACACCGACCGGGTGGCCGAACATGTTCGCACACACTTTTGACTCTCGCAGTCGAGATGTACGACATACAGATGCCCCGAGCGACACTCTCCCTCACGCTTCCCGAGCAAATCTGGGTGTCCGACCTCTCGAGTCGATACCCCGAGGCGGAGTTCACGGTCCTCGCTGCGATGCCCGCCGAGGAGACGGGCGTTGGACTCGTCGAGATTAACGCGACAGACATCGAACCCATCGTGACCGCGTTAGACGAGTACGACACCGTCGTCTCGGTGACGATACTCGAAGCCCGGCCGGACCGAACGTTGGTCCAGTTCGAGACGACCGAACCACTCTTGATTCTCTCGCTGAGCGAAGTCGGCATCCCACTCGAACTCCCGATTACCATCGTCGACAGTGAAGTCGTCGTCGAGGTTACAGCACCGAGAGAGAACCTCTCAGAGTTGGGTGAACAACTCACACAGTTCGGAATCCCGTTCGACCTCCTCTCGATTCACCAGTCTATCGACACCGAGACACTCCTCACCGACGACCAGTACGAACTCGTCGAGACTGCAATCGAGCGAGGATACTACGATACGCCGCGGACGTGTACCCTCACCGAGTTAGCCGATGCTGTCGGACTGGCGAAGTCGACGACGAGCGAGAAGCTTCACCGGGCCGAAGGAAAAGTCATGAAAGAGTTCCTCGCCCGCGACAGCGTCTCAGTCGAATGAGATACGAAGGGTCTAGCCCCGACCGGATGGGAACTATTCGCCACGGTTCGTCTCTGTCCGAACCTCTGCCCACAGTTCAGAGAGTTGGTCAGACGCGGACCGAGACTGCGAACTGACCGAGAGTTCCAATCCGCCAGAGTGGTGTGTGACGACCACCTCTCGGAACCCGAGAGTGTACTCGGCGGCGGATTGGCCATTGTCGCGTTTGGTGAGAAGTCCTGCGTCGACCATCTGTTCGAGTTTCCGGTAGACGGTCGACCGGGGCATATCACACACGTCTGCGATTTCGCTGGCGGTCATGGGGCTATCGAGTGTTCGAAGCACAGTTCGGCACTGGGTACTCGTAAGCGAGTCGAACACCGATTGGAAGTCTGGTTCGAGCGCCTCAGAGAGCGGATTCGTGGACATCGTCTCAGTTATGGGAGGTATCACACAGCGGGAAGTTCGTGAGTGTTGTACTGGTTCTCCGATACCTATCTCGACGGTAGACGTGAAAGGTGTGGGGGAACAGTGGGATGGTGAATCGAATCGATGGCCGTCGATTCTGACTGGTACGCCCACGGTGCTCGTTTCGGTGGGAGAACCGTAGCGTCGTTGCCGAACATGTTCGAACGGTCTCCGTCAGTGCGAGAACCGCCGAGACGTTATACCGACACCCCCGGCCAACGCCCGAATGCAATGAGCAAGTACGTCGGTGCCCCCGGTTCGACGATGTCTCGTCGCGAGTTCCTCGCTGCCACTGGTGGTGCAGGTCTCCTTGGACTCGCAGGATGTACCGCACCAACGAACGGAGATGCGAACGCAGCAATCGACGACGGCGACACGACGACGGCGTCGGCGAGCAGTTCGGCGTTGCCGTATACGTCCGCACCCGAAGTCGTGCAAGTAGACGAACAGGGCGGGTCGGTGACGCTCAAGAACACGCCCGCCCGTCACGCAGTCCATCCACAGGAGACGATGGGTGGCCCCATCGAGTTCCCGCAGGTCTGGGCGTTCCAAGCAGACGACGGGAAACCGAGTGTTCCAGGGCCGATTCTCCGCACGACAGAGGGGAACGACGTGGAGGTGACCCTCGACAACACTCAAGGGATGCGCCCACACACGGTCCACTTCCACGGGGTGCAAAAGGCGTGGGAAGACGACGGTGTTCCCACGACCACAGGAATCCGCGTCGACCCCGGCGAGAAGCACACCTACACCATCCCGGCGAACGTTCCTGGGACCCACTTCTACCACTGCCACTACCAGACGCATCGCCACATCGACATGGGGATGTTCGGCATCTTCCGGGTCGACCCGAAGGGGTACGAACCCGCGGACAAAGAGTACTTCATGACGGTCAAGGACTGGGACTCACGGCTTCCGAGGCAGATGGCTGGCGAAGACGTGACCTACAGTCCACGCAACCGCAATCCGGACGTGTTCACAGTCAACGGAAAGAGCGCACCACGAACGCTCCACCCCGAAGACGGGTCACCCATCATCGTCGAGCAGGGAGACCAAGTACGCGTCCACTACGTCAATGCCGGGTACATGAGCCACCCGATGCACATCCACAACCATCGATTCCAACTCGTCGAAAAAGACGGGGGCGTCATCCCTGATGCGGCACGGTACGAGAGGGACGTGACAAACATCGCACCCGCCGAACGCCACACAGTAGAGTTCACTGCCGACGCAGACCCAGGAATCTACCTCATGCACTGCCACAAGGTCAACCACGTCATGAACGGGAACTTCTACCCCGGCGGTATGCTCAACGGTGTCGTCTACAAGGAAGCGATGAAGACCGACATCTTCTCGAAGTTGATGGAATACGCGGGGTACGACGCGTGACAGGTTCGAAGTAACTCGGTCAGCCCTGTCTCACGTTCACGCGACGCTCCGAGCATTCGCGGGAGGCTCCAAACGTTCTCGACTGAGGGGACGGCGAAAGTATCTGAGATATTAGGATTATCCAAATAATTTGAGGTGGAGAAAGTTCCCAAATCGACATCAATGGACGGTTAGGTGACACGATTTGGCCGTTCAATTGACGGTTCCGAGGAGTATCGTAGAATCTGACGGTTGATGGGCTACGCGAATCGTCCATTAGTCGTCGGAGAAATCATGTCTAGCGAACCACGAAGACTGTCCATTTACTCGGACGGTACCGACCACCAGTACAGCCAGTTCGTGTCTCCGTTACTGACACATCTAGAACGAACCAAAGACGTCCTCATTCACACCTCGACGTATCTCGTCTTCATCGCGATGGTCCAAGTCGCGACGGTCATGGCCGCCCTCTCCATCGAACCGAATCCTGCTCTCGCCATCATCGGGCTCGTCACCTTCGCCGTCTACATGGGTGACCGAATCGCCGACGTCGACACCGACGAAGTCTCGAACCCTGGCCAGTCGTCGTTCGTGCGAAGACACGAGAGCGTTCTCTCGGTGCTGACCGCCGCAGCGTACGGGTTGGCGATTGCGATATCCGTGCTCGGTGGCCCCGTCGCACTCGGCGTCACACTCATTCCCGGTGCGTTCTGGGTTCTCTACGCCTCAGATTGGCTCCCGACCATCGGGTCGTACTTCAAGCGCTTGAAGGAGATACTCGTCGTCAACTCGGTCATCGTCGCCCTCGCGTGGGCAATCTCGTTGGTGTTCTTACCGCTGGCGTTCGCCGACGCTGCGTTCACGCCCGTCGCTGCCGTCATTTTCTTCTACTACTTCCTCGATACGTTCGTCAACACCGAGATTCCGAACGTGAACGACGTGGAGGCCGACGAAGCTATCGGCGTGTCGACGCTCCCAGTCGTCTTCGGCGTCGACCGGACACGCCAGATTGCCTACGGCCTCGACATCGTCCTCGTCGGGTTCGTCGTCTTCGCGTACCTGCGCGGACTCCTTGGTAGTATCCTGACTCTCGCGATTCTCGTCGGACTCGGCTACGCACTGGTGCTGGCCGCGTTCGTCGGCCGAACCGAACACGAAAGTCGTCTCGGAATCGCGGGTGAAGCCAAACACCTCGTGGTGATGGCGGTCATTCTCGCACTCACCGCGGGCGGGTTCTAATCTCACACCCGGTAGATTCTATCCGTCGTTTTCTCGTCTGAAGATACGCTATCATTTCAGTGACTGTCTCGTCGCATCCGACATTTCATATATCACGGCAGGGTTGTATGCGGTATCTGTGGCGACTGCGATATCTCTGGTACCGTTGTTGTTCATCTCTATCGCCATCGGGTCGGCAGCGACCATACTGGCCTGGCGGGCGCGACCTGAACCCGGGTCGAAACCGCTCGTTGCACTCCTCGTGGCACAGAGTTGGTGGTCCACGTGTATCATCTTCAAACTCCGCGCACCCGCCCTCGATGCGAAACTACTCTGGGCGAATCTCGCGTGGATCGGCGTCGTGGCGATTCCCGTCGCCTGGTTCCTGTTCGCACTCGAATACACCGGGCGCGACGAGTACCTACGACCACGATACGTTGGAGCGCTCTCTGTCGTCCCCGTTCTGACCGTCATCTTCGCACTCACGGGCCAGTACCACGATTTGCTCTACGTTCGACCGACCGGCGCCGAACTGAACGGTGTCGTCTTGTTCGAACAGGGTGGACCCTGGTTCTGGATAACCGCTGCATACACGTACATCCTCGGCGTCTTCGGGATGATACCGATTCTCGGCTTGCTCACGAGCGACGCAGTCGCCTTCCGAGGGCAGAGCGCCGCGCTCGTCGTCGGATTACTCGCACCGTGGGTGACCAACGTCCTGTTTCTGGCCGGCCTCTTACCGACCTCTGGCGTGGACCCGACGCCAATCGCGTTTTCAGTCTCCGGTATCGTCTACCTCGCGGCACTCACGCAGTTTCGACTCCTCGGGACGAGTCCTGCACCAAACAAGCGCGCTCGGCAGTTCCTCTTCGACCGGATGCAAGGCGGTGCAATCGTCGTCGATGCCAACGACTACGTCGTCGACATGAACGACAGTTCCGTCAGGATTCTCGGCATCGACGCGACAGACGTTCTCGGGGGCCCTGCGAACGAGATTATCCCCGAGTACGACCGACTCCCGGAAGATGGAGCACTCCCAGGACACCTCACTATCGGCGACGAACTCGGTGGTCACCCGTACGACGTGACATCGACACGAATCACGAACGTCCGTGGGACACCCATCGGTCGGGTGATTACGTTCCACGATGTCGGCGAGCACCTTCGCCAACAACAACGTCTCGAAGTGCTCAACCGAGTGCTCAGACACAACATCCGAACCGAGACGAACGTCATCTATGGCTACGTCAGTCGCTTCGAAGACGACGAGAACGCCAAGACGGTCAAAGAACGCGCGTTACGTATCGAAGAAATCGGGAAGAAGGGCCGAAAAGCGATCGAACTCTTCGACAAGACCCGCGATAGAACGGAGCCCAAATCGCTCCACTCGCTCCTCGACCGATGTATCGAGTCCACCCGTGACTCGTATCCGAAGGCCACGATAGAACGAAGCCAGCCGAACGAAGACGTCGCTGTCGCGGGGTTGTTGCGACAAGTCTTCTCGAACGCTATCGAAAACGCGGTCGAACACAACCCGAGTGACACACCGCACGTGTGGGTTACGGTCGAGATGGAAGGAGACACCGTCTACGTCGAGGTTGCAGACGATGGCCCCGGCATCGCCGAGTACGAACTGGCGGTCCTCGAAGACGGGACCGAAACCCCACTCAAACACGGGAGTGGACTCGGCCTCTGGATCGTCAAGTGGGGGACCGACATCGCGGGAGGCGAAGTGCGGTTTACCGAGAACGACCCAGAGGGGTCTGTCGTTACCATCGAGGTTCCTGTTCTCTCACGAGACGCTCAGGTCGTCGCCTCGGAACGGTCGGACTGAGCCGTTTCGGACAGCAGACACGCGGTGAAGGAGACGACAAGGTGCGAACTGGAAGCGGAGACCACCACCGAGTACCCAACACTTTTCGTACAAATCGCCGTACACTAAGAGGATAATGAGCACTCTCGAAGATGTCGACTTGGACTTCGTTCCACTCGGCGAGACAGGGTTACAGACGAGCGAACTCCAGTTCGGTACCTGGCGGTTCGGAAAAGAGACCGAAGAGGGGAACGTCGAAATCGGCGAGGAACGCGCCCACGAACTGTTAGACGCGTACGAAGAAGCGGGCGGTCGGTTCATCGACACCGCCGACGTCTACGGCGGCGGCAAGAGCGAAGCGTGGATTGGTGACTGGCTTTCCGACCGTGACCGCGAACGGTTCACTATCGCCTCCAAGATTTTCTGGCAGATTCGAGAGGGAGACCCCAACAGTCGCGGCACCAACCGAAAGAACATCCGGCACCGAATCGATGCGCTCCTCGACCGTCTCGACACCGACTACGTGGACGTGCTGTACATCCACCGCTGGGACGACGACACGCCGACGCGCGAGATGATGAAGACGCTCAACCGTCTCGTCGAAGACGGGAAGGTCCACTACCTCGGTGCGTCGACGATGCGCCCGAACGCGTGGAAGGTTGCGAAGGCGAACGAAATCGCCCGTGCCGAGGGATGGGAACCGTTCACCGTCTCGCAACCCCGCTACAACCTCGTCGACCGCGAAATCGAAGGGGACTATCTCGAGATGACGCGGTCCTACGGGATAGCCGTCTGTCCCTGGAGTCCGCTCGGCCAAGGGTTCCTGACCGGGAAGTACACCCGCGAAGAAGGACTTACGGGCGAGTCACGTGCCGCTGAATCGAGTCGCTTCGAAGAGGCGTACCTCACCGAGGAAAACTTCGACCTCCACGACGAACTCGACGCAGTCGCCGAGGAAGTTGGCGCGACGCCTGCTCAGACGGCGCTCGCGTGGCTTATGCACCGTGACGGCGTCACCGCACCTATCGTCGGTGCCCGGACCGTCGACCAACTCACGGAGAACCTCGCTGCCGCGGCGATAGACCTCTCAGAAGAGCAGGTCCAGCGCCTGACTGAAGCGAAAGCCGGTCCGTACGCAGGGTTGTAGTTCGAAACACAGTATACCGAGACCGCATTTGTAGACACTCTACCGGGCTCATTCGAGCTCTTACATCCGCGACGGTACCGAGAGTTACATTCGCGAGGGTACCGGGATTTACATCCGCGACGGTACCGTGTGCGTCGTCCCTCTCGGCTTCGACGTGCGTTACACCGCCGAACGAATCCGGTCACGAATATCGAACCGCCCGGATTGTTCCGCTTAGCTTCCACCGGAGCGGTTACGCTTCCTCCGCCGTCCGAACAAGCCGAGGACGACACCCAGAGCGAGCATTGCGGCACCCACGCCGAATCCAGGCATCTCGGACGTGGTCGTCTGTGTCGCCGCCGGTGTCGGCGTCTCCTCGGGAGTCGGTGTCGATGTCGGTGTGGCTGTCGGCGTCGTCTGCTGTGGCTTGTGAGTCGCGACAGCAAGAGACCCGAGGTTGGTGCCCCCGACTTCGAACACGACTTTCGCTGCCGTCGTTTCGACGTGGTCGATTTCGACTGCAGTCCACGTGCCGTCAGAGAGACTGTACGCAACCACGTCAGCGAATCCGACGTCTCGGTCGTCGAGGACAGTTCGGTCGACAGAGAATCGAACCGTCGTATCTGTGCCTTCGGCCCCCACTATCGTCACGAACGCCATGGGCTCACCTTGCGTCGAAGAGAGAGCAGTGCCAGTTGACGACGTGCTTCCAGTCAGACGGATGGTCCTCTCGCCGTCTGCATCGGGACTGATGCTGACGTGTTCGACGGCGACACCAGTCGTGCCAAGGGCACCGTCCTCGATGGCAGTCGACAGCGGTTCACCCGCAGACGCGTTGCGGATGTGAACCACGAGTCCACCGTCTTCGAGTGACGAAACGTCGACAGTCGGTGTTACGTCGGTCGATTTGTCCGTGGTCCCGCCGACGGCGGGGGCCGAATCGTCGTCTCCTGAGGAGTCAGAAGGACCACTGTCGTCAGTCGACGATGTGTCATCGTTTCCGTCGTTCCCAGTCGATGGATTGGCCCCACCCCCCGAAGACGCCGTATCGACGGTGAACGAGATGGTCTCGGTGTGGGTGTTCCCTGCTTCGTCTTCCACGGTCACGTCGAGCGTATGACTGGACCCGTCGGTCAACCCAGTCGCCTGGAATTCGACGTAGTCGCTCGTTATCGTGGTCGCCGAATCCGCGGTTACGAGCGTCTCGTCGAAGAGGACTGCAACCGTGCTCACGTCCACGCCACTCTGGGCGTCTTCGTACTCCACGCGAAGCGTCTGCGAAGTGGTGCCGGCGGACAGTGTGTGACCATCAACTGGAGTCGTCGCAGTAATCGTCGGTGCCGAGTTGTCGATTGCGACAGCACCGTACGTCGAGAAGTGCGAGACGTTTGCCACCCAGTACTCGTCGGTGATCCCATTGATGGTGACGTTTTCGACCGTCGTCGGAACGTCTTCCCACTGGCTCGTCGTCTCGTTGAAGTACCGGATGGTCACGTCGTCGACGTCCGTGTTGGTGTTCGTGAGAAGTGACTGGTCGACAGGGATGCCGATGACGGCGTAACTGAGGTTGTCAGAGAGTCGCTTTCCGAGTGCCGCGTTCAGGAACTTCACGCCTGCCTGTCCGCGAACGAGCGGTTCGGCCGATACGCGACGTTCGGTCATCGTGACGAACGTGTCGTTGACGGGTTGCCCGGTTGTAAAGCGGACGAACAACCCCGATGGGAGTATCTGAGCAGTGATGGTGTTGTTGCTGTCGGTGCTGTGAGATTCGATGAGGCTCGACGCGTTGTCGGTTCCACGGTTCCCTGCGAAGTCGACGGCTGATGTGGAGACGTTGTACTGTCCATCTGTCGAGGGTGAGAACGTCCCGTTCCAGTGAGTCCCTTCGTCGACCATCGTGACGGCGTCCACAGTGCCGTCTGGATGTTCCACATCGACGACCATCGAGGCAGGTCGAACCGTCTCGGTGGTATCGACAGTCACGTTTGCCGTCGTCGCATCGACTCGGATAATCGTCGCCGCGATACCGGGTGCAGTTCGGTCGACGACGACGGTGTCGGTCGCGGTCTGGTCTGCCGAGTTGCCGTCGTCGTCACCGGCCGTTACGACGATGTCGTAGCGACCATCGTCGTGAATCTGACTCGACGCGAACGACGCCGTCCAGTTGTGCGACGTGCCATTGTAGGTCGCGTGATTGGTCTCTCGATACTGCGAAGCGCGTGAGTCGAGGGAGACCTGGACGTCACTGACGTTTCCGAACTCGTCGGACGCGTTGACTTCGACGTCCACTGTCTCGTTCGCGTAGACTGTCGTTCCATTCCGGTACGAACCGTCGACAGAGACTGCGTCGATAGTCGGGGCGCTATCGTCGTAACTCGTTCCGGCGAGCGGGACGTACACGGCGGGTTCGTCAGG
>NZ_LOPV01000398.1 GCF_001469865.1 Haloferax profundi | reverse complement strand
ACCGCAAGACGAGCGTCGCGTTTGCCGTGCCCGTCGTGTTTGGTTCGTATTCGACTCTAACCGCGTGCGTCCCGCCGAAGCCAAGCACGACCGACTCGTTCCCATCGGTCACGTCGAACGGAACGGCACTCGGTTTCGAGAGCGACGTCTCGGTGGTTGTGAACTCCGACCCGTCCGTGGTCCCTCCGAGGAACGTACCAGTCGGTCCAGTGATTGTCGCTTCGGAGAACGTCAGATTCTGGTCGCCGATGTTTGCAACGGTAATCGTCTCGGTGGTGTTGGTTCCCGCGGAGACCGTTCCGAAGTCGACGCTGTCTCTTGCGACCGAGATGTCGGCGAATCCAGACGACGAGGCGTCGACGACGGTGATGGACACCTGTGCGAACGACGAATACGCACCGTGTTCGTCTCGAATCCGGTAGGCGTAGCTATCGACGCCAGTGAATCCGGGGTCGGGAATGTACGTGAGACTTCCGTCCTGCGAAGACCACTGTAGCGTACCGTTATCCGGGGTTCCGTGGTGGGAGGCGTCGAACGAGTCGTTGTCGGCGTCGTAATCGTTCGAAAGTCGCCCCGGAGCAGGCACCGAGAGCGTCTCTCCTTGCCGAACGACGTAACTGTCGGCGACTGCGGTCGGTGCGCGGTTCGGGTTCGGGAGCACGTCGATGGTGACCATCGCGAAGGTCGAATACTCGCCGTGTTCATCCTGAATTCGGTAGGCGTACGAGTCCGTTCCCGTGAATCCCGAGTCCGGCTTGTATCTGAAGCTCCCATCCTGAGAGGAGCGCTCCAGTGTCCCGTGGTCGGGGCTTCCGTGATGACTTGCGCTGAACGAGTCTCCGTCTCGGTCGCGGTCGTTCGCGAGCCGTCCCGGTGTACTCACGTTCAGCCACTCACCTGCGTAGACCGAGTAGTGGTCGTCGACAGCATCTGGCCGTCTGTTCGGGTCGGGAACGACTTCGATGCTCACCGTTCCGAACGCGGAGTGCTCACCGTGTTCGTCCCGGACGCGGTAGACGTACGAGTCTGTTCCCGTGAATCCCGAGTCCGGCTTGTATCTGAAGCTCCCATCCTGGGAGGAGCGCTCCAGCGTCCCGTGGGCGGGGCTGCCGTGGTGAGACGCACTGAACGAGTCACCGTCGACGTCGTAGTCGTTCGCGAGCCGACCAGGTCCGCTCACGTTCAGCCACTGTCCCTGGTACACTGTGTAGGTGTCGTCGACGACGGTCGGAGCGCGATTCGCCGTCGTGTTCGGGTCCGGAAGAACCTCGATGGTGACGGTGGTGTAGTTCGAGAATCCACCGGTGTCGTCCTCGACTCGGTACACGAAGGAGTCGGTTCCGGTGAACCCATCGCCTGGCTTGTACTGGAAGCCGCCGCTTCCGTAGAACCGGTGGAGTGTCCCATTCGAAGGAGTTCCGTGGTGCGGCGCAGTGAAGCTATCACCGTTCGGGTCGAGGTCGTTTGCGAGCGTTCCCGGTCCGCTCACGTTCAACCACTCCCCTTCGGACACCGTGTAGTGGTCAGGCACCGCGACCGGGTCTGTTCTCGTCGGGTCGACCACGTCGATAGTGACGCTCCCGAACGCGGAGTACTCGCCCCGGTCGTCCCGAACGCGGTAGACGTACGAGTCTGTGCCCGTGAAGCCCGAGTCTGGGAGGTACTCGAAGCTTCCGTCCTGAGAAGAACGGTCGAGTGTTCCGTTCGTGGTGTCTCCGTGGTGAGACGCACTGAACGAGTCGCCGTCGAGGTCGTAGTCGTTCGCGAGTCGGCCGGGTGCGCTCACGTTCAACCACTCGTCTGCGAGGGTCGCGTAGTGGTCTTCGACGACCGTCGGTTCCCTGTTGTCCGGAACGACTTCGATAGTCACCGTAGCGAATCGGGAGTACGCACCGTGCTCGTCTTGGACCCGGTAGACGTACGAGTCTGTTCCCGTGAAACCGGCGTCCGGCGTGTAGTTGAGACTGCCGTCTTGAGAAGACCGAACCAGCGTCCCGTGGTCGGGGGTGCCGTGGTGAGAGGCACTGAACGAGTCGTTGTCCACGTCGTAATCGTTCGCGAGTCGACCGGGCGCACTCACGTTCAGCCACTCACCCTGCGAAACCGTGTAGCTGTCGTCGACAGCAGTTGGGTCGCGATTTCTCGCGGGAAGGACTTCGATAGTCACCGTGGCGAACTCGGAGTACTCGCCGTGTTCGTCCTGCACCCGGTAGACGTACGAGTCCGTCCCCGTGAAGCCCGAGTCGGGTGTGTAGTTGAAACTCCCATCCTGAGAAGACAATTTAAGCGTGCCGTGACTCGGGTCGCCGTGATGGCTGGCGCTGAAGTCGTCGCCGTCCGGGTCTCGGTCGTTCGCGAGGCGACCGGGCGCGCTCACATTTAGCCACTCACCTGCGTGGACAGCGTAGGAGTCCCCGACAGCCTCCGGTTTCCGGTTCGGGTCCGGCAGCACGTCGACGGTGACGGTGACGAACGACGAGTACGTTCCTTCCGAATCTCGAATGCGGTAGGCGAACGAATCGGTCCCCGTGAAGCCCGAGTCGGGAGTGTAGGTGAAACTCCCGTCGGAGACGAACGTCAACGAGCCGTTGTCGGGGGTTCCGTGGTGGGTCGCAGAGATACTGTCGTTGTCCGGGTCCTCGTCGTTCTCGAGGACGCCCGGTGGGCCGACCGAGAGCGTGTCGCCTTCGACCACGGTATACCGGTCTGCGGCAGCGACTGGTGCGTCGTTCGGTTCGGTGTAGGTTCCGTTTCCAGAGAGGCCGACAGTCACCGTCGCTTCGTCTGAATCGTTCGTCGCCAGTTCGAGCGTCGCAGTGGCGGCCCCGGTTACGGTCGGTGCGAACTCGACGGTCACGTTGTGTGAAGACCCGGCGGGAATCGCCGCAGGACCTGCACCATCGGTAATTTGGAACACATCAATGTCGGTTCCAGTCACGGTTGCGCCGTCGAGCGACAGCTCCAACCCACCGACGTTCGAGACGGTGACGTTCGTCGTCGTGGTGTTTCCGACGTCCACGCTACCGAAGTCGTAGGCGGTCGGCGTGACGTCGACTTCCGCAGGCCCGATGCCGGTTCCGGTCAGGTTCGCTGTAACCGTTCCTTCGAACGTTACGACGTCGAGGTTCGCGGTTCGGGTGCCCGTCGTCGAAGGGGCGAACCGAAGCCAGATAGTCGCCGCATCACCGGGATAGACGGTCGTCTGTGAGACGCTGAGGATGGAGTACTCACCGACGTCTGCGCCGCTGAGACCGTAATCGAGGACGTACATCGTGTCGGTCCCCTCGTTCGAGACCTGTACCCATCGGTCGGTCGTCGAACCGACATCCACGTCGCCGAAATCACGCGTCTCGGGGGACACGACCGGTTCTGCGACCGGTTCGGACACGTTCACGTCGGCCGGCGGTAACTCCTCGATGGTGACGTTGTACGTCCCGGTCGAAGAGAAAGTGTGCGTGAACTCGACTGTCTCCGTGTTGTAGTACCCTGAGTCGACAGTACCGGTCGTCGTGTCGACGACGCTCCCGTCAACCGAGAAGTCGGCGGCGTAATCACAGGCGACATCACCGCCGTTCTCCACTGTCGCGGACACAGTGAACGACTCGCCGGTCGAGACGTTGGCGCTCGAGACGGAGAGCCCCGAGAACTGAATCGCCGACGTGGACTGATTCGTCGTCCCGCCTTCGAGGGCGGTGAGTGAGTAGGTGTAATCGTCGTTCTCTAATCCCGTCGTGTAGAGTCGACCGCCGACGACGGCCGGGGAGAACGACTGCTCCCCGTAGGCGTCGTAATACCACACGAGGTCACCGGTCGTTCCGTCGTAGGCTCTGATTGCACTATCCGTCGTCGGGACGTAGATGACTCCGCCAGCATACGACGGGGAGTATTCGGCGGCGGTACAGACGCTCGTGGACCAGCGCTCGTCGCCACTCGTCGCGTCGAGTGCTCGAACCGCGCCGTCGGCGACGAAGTACAAGGTGTCGTTCGCAAGCGCGGGTGACGAACCGGTGTACCCATCGACGTTCGCCGGCGTCTGCCAGCGCGTGCTGCCGTCCGTCGCGTTCAGCGCGAAGACGTTCGCATTCGTGCTCCCGTAACTGGCGTTGTCGACGTAGACCACGCCGTCAGCGACGACCGGCGAGTGGAGCGACGAGCCCGAGCCAGCGATTGGTCTCCGCCACAGCTCGGTTCCCGTACTCGCATCCAGCGCGTAGGTGGCGTCGTCGTCGACATTGACGTACACGGCTCCGTCGACCACGGCCGGAGCGCCGGTTCCGTACGACCCGCCGTCTCTCTCGAACGACCAGAGCACTTCTCGAGTCGTCGCGTTCAGGGCGTGAACGACCCCAGTGTTGCTCGAATTTCGGGAGCCAGACCCGGCGACGTAAGCGACCCCGTCGGCGACGACGATACTGCCGACGTCGTCTCTGGCGTCGAACGTCCAGATTCGCTCTCCGGTCGCGGCGTCGAACTGGTAGACACGGCCCCTGCTGTCGGCCGTGTAGAGATATCCACCCGCGTAAATCGGTGCCACCTCGATTTCACTGACCGTCTGGTACTCCCAGCGAAGCGTTCCGTCCGTGGCGTCGTAGGCGAAGACGGCGTCACCGCTGGAATCTTGCCCACCGACGAAGACGGTGTCGTCGGCCAGTGTCGGGCCAGTCGTCCACTCGGAGGAGTGGTTCACTGTCCAGGCCGCGGGGGTCGAATCGACCGCAGTCGGTGCGACGCCTTCGGAGTTGTTGCCGGTGTTTCCGGCGTCGAATCCCGTCTTCGGCCACGAATCCGCCGATGGCGACACGTCGCGTGACCCACCGAGGTCGAGGAGCTGTCCATCGCGGTCGTCGCCGACGTGGACCGTGACGCTCCCGGCGCGGTCGTACATGTGCCGAGACAGCGAGTCGCCGGCGTCGTTCGGAATGAGCGTGAACACGAAGTCACCGCGTCGCTGCAGTCGGACCTTCCACGTGAGGGT
>NZ_LOPV01000397.1 GCF_001469865.1 Haloferax profundi | reverse complement strand
GCCTCGACCCCGGCATGGTCGAACGACTCTTCGATATCGTCTCCCGTCTGGCCGACACCGGGACGGCCATCGTCCTCTCGTCGCACAATCTCGGGCCGGTCGAACGGACCGCTGACCGCGTCGTCGTCCTCGACGGTGGGTCGTTCGTCGCCGACGGAACACCACGCGAATTAATCGAATCCGCCGGGACCGCCGACCTCCAGACGGCCTTCGGGAAACTCGTCTCGACTGACGGGGTGGACGGCCGATGACCGACGTGAGCGACC
>NZ_LOPV01000396.1 GCF_001469865.1 Haloferax profundi | reverse complement strand
ACCGGGTGCGAGCGTTCCATCTCGGTCGGCGTAGTTCCAGAAGTGGTGGGCTCCCGAGTCGTCGGGCGAGGCCCAAAGTTTGACGTCGTACGCTCGGGCGTACGAACCGACGTTGGTCGCCGTGACGGTGACGGTAACGTTCTCGTCCTCACCGACGACGTGGGAGTCGACGGCGATGTCGGTGTACTCGATGACGCCTCCCTCTCGAACGACGCGGAAGTCGTTCGGCGTCGTCGAGTCGGCGTACAGTATCATCGTCCCGTTCGCCACCGCCTTGACCGACCCGTGGGCGCGACTGTAGACGGTCGTGCCACCGTAGAACTCGCCGGTCTCCGCGTCGTAGACGAGCGTGTCGTCGCCGTCGTTGTAGCCACCGACTGTGTCTCCGGCGTACACGAGGCCGTCGACGACCATGAAGTCGAGGAACCTCGGGATGGACCGGTTCCAGACGACGTTCCCCGTCGCCGGGTCGAGTCGGTAGAGTTCGTTTCGGCGCGGCGACGTGTCCATCATCATCTGTCGGAGGTAGACTGCGTCGTCGGTGACGACCGGTGAATACAGCCGCCAGTCGTCGACATCCGGGTGGAGGTCGTAGGGGACGAACTCCCACTTCTGGGTGCCGTCAGAGAGATTCAACGCGAAGAGGGTCTCCGCACCATCGCCCGCGTCGTTCTTCGTCTCGTTGACGACGTATACCGTGCCGTCACGAACGACGGGCGGGTCGGACACGTCCGGAGAGAGCCCACTCGACAACCACTCGACGCCACCCGCCGCGTTCAAGACGACCAGTCGGTCGTGGTACGTCGTCGTCGACCCGTCGTAGTCCTCGTCGGAGAGCGAGGCGACGACCATCCCGTCGGACGCGGTGACCCACTCGAACAGTTCGTTTTCGCCGTCTGCGCTGACCGAGTAACTCCAACTGGTCACGCCGGTGTCGGCGTCGAAGGCAATCAGCGAGGCGTTGGCGTCGTACGAATTATCCTCCGGAATCCCACCTGCGACGTACACCTGTCCGTCGGAGACGACCGGCGCCTGGTCGCGAGACACCGACTCGTTCAGCGTGAAATCCCGACTCCAGACGGTCGACCCGTCACTGGCATCGAGGGCGAAAAGCGAGTTGTCGACGACCTTCGGGCCGGCGCTGTCGTAGTTGTACGGGTGGGTGAACAGGTAGACCGTCCCGTCGTGGACGGTCGGTGACCCCGATGGGATTCGGTCGCGTGCCGAGATGTTAAACTCCCATTCCTTGACGCCGGTCGCTTCGTCGTAGGCGGCGAGCCTGTAGACAGATGGTGATTCGTAGCCTTCCAGAAGGACGAACACCGACCCATTCGCGATGACTGGTTCGTTATTCCCGTCGAAGCCGGTCAAATTCCAGACCTCCTGAATGTGCTGTGTCGGCCCTGCCGTGTCAGGATTGAACTTCGTCCGGCCGCCGTCGTACTCGGTCTGTGACCACTCGTCGCTGGGTGTCGCGTGAACGACTTCGACGGCTTTCGGTCCGATAGCCGCGCCGCGGCCGAGCGAGCGCTTCACCGAGAGATTCCACGTGCCGGAGATGTTGAGGCTTCCAGCGAAGGTGAGCGTCCGGGACTCCCCGGGATTCAGCGTTCCGTTCGCGTAGTCGAGTGACCACCAGTCGACCGGCAGCGGTGCGTCGGCCATCAGCGAGAGGTTGTACGGTCGAACCTCGTCATCGACGTTCTCGACGGTTACCTCCGCTGTGAACTGCTCACCGGGGGAGAGCGTCGTCGTCGAGGGTGCGAACCCAGTGAACTGGAACGGAGATTCTTCGAGCGCGTAGACGCGCGTCGCATCACCCGTGGCGTCTGTCGTGTCGAATCCGAGGAC
>NZ_LOPV01000395.1 GCF_001469865.1 Haloferax profundi | reverse complement strand
GATTGCGGGGGCGGTCGCCAGACCGTCGAGTCGGTAACTCCACTGTTCAGAACCGGTCGTGGTGTCGAGTGCAACGAGGTGGCCGCGCTCACTCGCGGCGTAGACCACACCGTCGGCGACGGCAGGTGAAAGGGCGCGCATCTCGGTGTACGTGAGTCCGTAGTCGATGCTCCCGGGGAGTCGGTAGCGCCACACTCGTTCCCCGGTCGTTTCGTCGTGTGCGCTGACGGTGTGTCCCGACGCCGCGTAGACTGTGCCGTTGGCGACAGCTGCTCTCCTCGGCCGGGAGTTCACGTCGAACACCCACTCGACGTGACCGTCAGTCACGTTCAGTCGGTACAGTTTCGGGTCGAAATCGTCGGTGTTCAGATTCCGTGCCGACGAGCCCGAACCGATGTACACCGAATCGTTCGCGACGACCGGTCGCATCGTGACTTGGCCTTCCATCTCGAACCGCCAGCGTTCGCTCCCGTCACTCGCGTTCAGGGCGTAGACGAGGTAGTCACGGTCGTTGGACTCGGATAATCGGCCGGTCGCATAGACTGTCTCGCCGGCACCCGACAGCCCGAGCGAGACGTCCTCGTTGATATCGGTCGACCACTGCTGGATGCCCGTCTGGACATCGTAGGCGTGTAGATACTCGCCGCGGGTGGCGTAGAGCGTCCCGTCGAGGACGACCGTCGCGTCGGCTTCGAAGTTCGTCACGTTCCAGAGTTCGACGCCGTCAGATGCGCGGTACGCTCGAATCTCGTCGCCCGAGTAGTCGACTTCGGTCGTGACGACCACGCCATCGCTGACGGACACCGATTCGATGTCGACCCCCGAGACGTTCCACACCACTTCGCCCGTCTCGTTGTTCAGTGCCCGGACGCTCGTCTCTCCGGGGACCAACACGAAGCCATCCGCAGCGACGACCGGGTGGTCGGTCACTTCGTCAGATAACTCGGTTATCCAGCGAGCGGAAGGGGTAGTCTTCGGACCGGACGCGTTCGGACTGTATCCCGACCGGCCTGGGTCACGACCGGCCGTCGGCCAGTCACCGGAATCGAGTGTCGGCCACGATACCGACTCGCTCGTCATCGGCTCACCCTGTGTCTGAATCGAGTCGGTCTGAAACCCATCAGATTGGGTCGTCTCCAACGATGTCAACGATGCGCCGACAGGGGCGGAAATCGTCGAGAGAACGAGACACACCGCAAACGTGACAGACAAAACAGACCGAATCCTTCGCTTCTGGAAGAAAATCGTCGAACGAGTCATGTTGATACCTCCAGCACTCAGTCAGCCCCCCTATATGCACTTCCCGTGCAATGTCCGAGAGGTGAACAGCTGTCCGGGGGTCGGAAT
>NZ_LOPV01000394.1 GCF_001469865.1 Haloferax profundi | reverse complement strand
GGAATAAATGTCATTTGAGTATAATTAAATTCGCGCTCGGCCGCCGGTTGCGACGTCAGACTGCCGGATTTTTTGTCCGAACGGCCCGGATAGTTGTCCGAACAATTATGTACACATACGCGAATTGTCACTCTCAATGGGAGCCAGTGGGTCGAATGACGAAAATCTTCCAATCGAGGCGTTGAAGCGAGCAGATGCACTCGCGACACTTCGGGAAGGCCCACTGGAACGCTCCGAGTTGATGAGGGAACTGGACGTCTCACGAACGACGATTCACCGCATCGTCCGTGGTCTCGAGTCCAGAGACGTACTCGTGCAGGACGGGAGTCTGTTCAAACTCACCTCGTTCGGGCAGACAGTCGCTGACGAGGTGACCG
>NZ_LOPV01000393.1 GCF_001469865.1 Haloferax profundi | reverse complement strand
CCGCTGCACAACGACTTCAGCCGTTTCTCGAAACGCTTACCAACGGGTCTGTCGACGTCGACGTCGGGTTGTTCGACGACGCAGCGTTGACCGAGACGAAACCGACGAATCCGTACGCACCGGTCGCCCGGTTCATGGAACTCCTCAGAGAGTCCGAGACGCTCTATGGCTTCGATACGACGACCATCGCGCCGATATACGTCGAAGACATAC
>NZ_LOPV01000392.1 GCF_001469865.1 Haloferax profundi | reverse complement strand
CGAGATACTCGGTGGGATGGAAACGGACATCGTCTATCTATCGGCGGTGGTCGAAGAGATGCTCGACTCGTACCCCGACGCGATTGCAGACGCCGTCGAAAGGGGCCAGCTCACTCTCTCGACGCACGATAACCTTCCGTTCGGACTCGCGATTTTCGACGACCGTGTCGGGCTAGGCGGCTACGACGAGACCGGGATGCTCTCTGCGTTCGTCGATACAGACGCACCAAAAGCACGCGACTGGGCCAACGATCTCTATCGACAGTACCGCGACGAAGCAGTCCGACTGGACCTTCCGACCACTGGACACAGCGAGTAACACGAAGAAGAAGAAGCGACCGTTACTCGTCGACGTCGAGTTCGAACTGCTCGTTCTCCGAAACGGCGTTGAGCACGACACTCGTGTTCGACTCGCGAATCGCTGCTTCAGCGAGTATCTCCTTGATTTGGGCGTTCATGTCGTCTGTATTCCGGAACTTGCCGATGGCGATGACGTCGTAGTTCCCGGTCACTTCGTAGACCGAGACCATACGGGGTTGTTTTCTGAGTTCGTCGGTGATGTCGCCGAGTGCGTCACCTTCGACCTTTAGTTGCATAACTGCAGTGACGTCGTATCCGAGTGCACTGTAGTTGACGCGAGGTGTGTATCCCTCGATGACACCCTCTTCTTCGAGGTCACGGAGGTGGTTCGAGATGGTCGTCACAGAGACGTCGAGTTGCTCGGCGAGGTTCCGGAGACTCGTTCGGCCATCGTCTAGCAGTGCGTTGACAAGCTTGGAATCGAGATTTTCGTACGTCATTACACATACGAGCCACCTAGAAGCATTAGAACTTTGCGAATGTCCATCTTCTTTCGGGGATTACCGAAGAGTCAACAATCGAGATGGATGTGTCCGTGAGAGCGTGCTCGTGGGCATTCACTG
>NZ_LOPV01000391.1 GCF_001469865.1 Haloferax profundi | reverse complement strand
GGCAGTCGCAGGGGGTCACCTCACTGTTGCTCGCGGACGGCCTCGACCGAGGCGAAAAAGCCGTAGTGAGCGACGATTCCCGAAGCGAGGCACAGATAGTACGCCCACTGTGGCCCCTGAACTACGTCGAACAGGAGTGAAATCGCGGTCACCCACGCGAGGGCGAACACGAGGTCCGTCACCATCGTCGAGCGGTTCTCGCTGACGTGGGTACGAATCGACTCGGTGAGGCTCATCGTTTACGCCTCGGCCTCCACGTCGTCGCCGTGTGCGTCCACGACGAGTACCGGAAGTCGGGTTCGCCGGAGGACTTTTTCAGTGACACTTCCCAGAATCACTCGTGAGAGGCCCGACCGACCGTGAGACCCCATCACGACGAGGTCGATGTCGTTCGATTCGACGAAGTTCCGGATAGCTCGCGCCGGTTCGCCCGCCGTGACGTGCTCCTCGACGCTGAGGCCGTGGTCGGCGGCAATGTCGGCGACGTACCCAGTCGCGTCGTCGGCATCGGCCTTTACTTCGGGCATCTCGTCGAGGTGGCCCTGTCGAAGTCGGTCGACTTGCTCTGCGCCTAACGAGTAACTGGTGGCGTCGACGTCGATGACGTACAGTGCGTGGACTGTCGCGTCGTACTTCGTGGCGACGTCGACGGCTTGGTCGACAGCGTACTCTGCGGTCTTACTTCCGTCTGTTGGGATGAGGATGTGGTCGTACATTGATTAGTCGTCCGCGGGGGTCTGGCCCCCGTCGGTTACAACCGCGTCTTCGGCCGATTCTTGCTGGCCCATCGGTTCGGGGCTGTGGCACTGTCGAACCATCATCTTGATCTCTTCGGGCGGTTCCGCCGTCGCGAGTGAGACACCGATAGTCACGGCGAACACGAGCGGTGTGCCGACGAGTGCAGCGCCGATTGCCGGAACGTACTCGGCGAAGACATCGCTGAAGTGGAAGATGAGGTCGTTGACGACGGCCGCAATCCAGAGTGTGAGCCCCACGGACATCCCCGCGAGTGCACCCTGTCGATTCGTGTTCTCCCACCATAGACCGAGGAAGAACATCGGGAACAGGACGATTGCGGCGAGTGAGAACGCCAGAGCGACGAGTTCCCCGACGAGCGCCGGTGGGTCGAACGCCGTGACGGTGACGATTGCACCGAGTGCGACGATTGTCGCACGGCCGACGAGGACCTGTTGACGCTGTGTCGCGTCGGGGTTGATGATGTTGGTGTAGATGTCGTGCGAGACGGCAGACGAAGCGGTGATGAACAGGCCAGCGGTCGTTGCGATTGCGGCAGCGATACCACCAGCCGCGACGAGGCCGACGAACCACGTTGGGAGGTTCGACAGTTGCGCAGCGAGCACGACGATGAGGTCACCTTCGCCACCGCTCATCCCACCGTTGGCGGCGAACGTCGGGCCGTACTTCGAAGCGTCGTAGAGGTCGACACCAAAGGCCGCGAGCGCAGGAGCACTCCAGTAGAGGAGCAGAATAAAGAAGAGAC
>NZ_LOPV01000390.1 GCF_001469865.1 Haloferax profundi | reverse complement strand
GTCTTCTCGCTGTCGACGGTGTAGAACCTGACGAGGACGTGCGGGAGTCCGCAGGTCCCGAAGATGAGGGAGAACGCCGTCGCAATCCAGAGGTAGAATCCAGCGTTCGCGAAGGGTTCGGAGAATTCAGTCGCGAGTTCGCCGATGAGTCTCCCGTACTCGATTTGCGGAAGGACAGTCGAGTACCCACCGGTGTACCCGACGGTGTAGACGGCCGCGAGGAACGCGACGATGAGGATGACGTACTGAACCGCCATGTTCTTCGTCGCACCCAGCATCCCCGAGATGGTCAGGTACCCGACTGTGATAGCCATCATGACGATGACCATCGTGACGTAGTCAGTCCCGAAGACGTACAGGCCAACTAAGCCCATCCCACGTGCCTGTCCGACAGAGTAGACGAATCCGATGAGAATCGTCGTCAGCGCACCGATTGCGCGTGCCGCATCAGAGTTGAAGCGGTCGCCGACGAAGTCGGGGGCAGTGTACTTCCCGAAGCGGCGCATCTGCGCTGCGAGGAAGATGAGGAGGACGAAGTAGCCAGTCGTCCATCCGACGATGAACGCGAGGCCGTAGAACCCCGCGAGGGCGACGAGTCCGGCCATCCCGAGGTACGACGCCGCGGACATCCAGTTCGCACCGATTGCCATCCCGTTTTCGAGGTTGCCAATGGACCGCCCAGCGACCCACATTCCCTCGGTGTCGGCAACTTTGAACACGTAACCGATGGCGAGGAAGAGGGTCAACATCCCGACAACCATCGCTGCTGGAATCGGCTTGAACGAGATGTTGAGCGCCTCCGGAAGCAAGTCGCCCGACTGGAGGACGATGTCGGTCATTCTGTGACCCCGCCGTCTGCTGCCGCGGTCTCACCGCGACCCGTGGCATTCACATCTTCCATCGCGGCGGCGTGGTCGATACCGTACGTCTGGTCGAGTTGGTCGCGCTTTCGGGAGTAGATGAACGCGAGGACGAGGGAACTCGTCGGCGAGACGAACCCGACGAGGAAGTAATGTGCCGGGAACCCGATGACGGGGAGTTGTGAAGTCATGAGTTCCGGGGCGACATACGTCAACACCGGTGGCCCGAACGTGACGAGCGACCACACGATGAACCCAGTCCAGATAATCTTCAGGTGGTCTCGCATGAACGGCGTGCTCGGCTTCAGGAGGTTCACCTCCCGGTCCAGGTAGTCTATCTCCTCGTGCTGTGCTGCCTTCGTCTGCGTCTCGCGTGGGCCGTTTTGGGACCCACCTGTGTTCGTCGTCATTGGTGAATTGTCACTGTGTATCGGTCAGAAATTTTGGAGTCGAGACTGCTCAGTTTCGCTGCTGCTGTACCTTCTGTTCGATCTCCTCGACGATCTCTGGGTTTCGGAGGGTCGACGTGTTCCCGAGTTCCTCGCCGTTGGCGACGTCTTCGAGCAGTCGGCGCATTATCTTGCCAGACCGCGTCTTCGGCAGTTCCGGCGTGAAGATGACCTCCTCAGGGCGTGCGATGGGGCCGATGGCGTCTTCGACGCCTTCGATGATGCGACTTCGGAGTTCATCGTTGCCCTCGGCTCCGTCTTCGGTGATGACATAGGCGTACACTGCTTCGCCCTTCAGGTCGTGTTTCGCACCCACGACTGCCGCTTCGGCGACGCCTTCGACGCCGACGATAGCAGATTCTATCTCCATCGTGCCGAGGCGGTGGCCCGAGACGTTGATGACGTCGTCGACCCGGCCGAGAACCGTGATGTAGCCGTCGTCGTCGACTTTTGCACCGTCTTCGGGGAAGTACACCCAGTCACTGGCGTCGTCGCTGTCAGTGTCCGAGTACTCCTGCCAGTACTCCTGGATGAAGCGTTCGTCGTTTTTGTAGAGCGTTCTGAGCATTCCCGGCCACGGCTTGTTGACCGTGAGGTAGCCCGCTCTGCCGGCGTCGACTTCCTCACCGTTCGTGTCGACAATTTGTGCGTCGATGCCCGGGAGCGGTGGCCCGGCAGAACCGGGTTTCATGTCGCAGACACCGGGAAGCGTCGTGACCATCATCCCGCCCGTCTCAGTCTGCCACCACGTGTCGACGACAGGGCACTCCTCGTTGCCGATGTGTTTGTAGTACCACTTCCACGCGCGTGGATTGATGGGTTCGCCAACGGTGCCGAGCAAGCGCAGACTCGACAGGTCGTGTTGCTCTGGGAACTGGCTTCCCCACTTCATGAACGCGCGAATCGCCGTCGGTGCCGTGTAGAAGATATCGACAGCGTACTTCTCGATGATATCCCACAGACGGTCACGGTTCGGGAAGTCGGGCGTGCCTTCGTACATCACCGTGGTCGACCCGAGCGCGAGGGGTCCGTAGACGATGTAGGAGTGACCAGTAATCCACCCGATGTCGGCCGAACACCAGTAGGTGTCTTCTTTCTCGATGTCGAGCACCGCGTGGGAGGTCCACGCCGCGTACGACAGGTAGCCACCAGTGGTGTGTTTGACACCCTTCGGTTGCCCCGTCGTACCCGAGGTGTACATCAAGAAGAGCATGTCTTCGGCATCACGCTGGACGGGATCCACGCGTTCGCCTGCGTGCTCGTCCATCAGGTCGTCCCAGTCGTGCTGGTTGCCTTTGAGTTCGTGGTCGAACCCATCGTCACCCAGTCGGTCGACGACGACGACGGCGTCGACGCCGTGGTCGACGCTATCGAGGCCTTCGTTCGCCTTGTCGAGGTGGTCGAGGGCGTCGCCGCGGCGGTAGTACCCGTCGCACGTGACGAGACAGCGTGAATCCGCCGAGTTCATCCGAGTCGCCAGCGCTTCCGCGGAGAACCCGGCGAAGACGACAGAGTGCGGTGCGCCGATGCGGGCGCACGCGAGCATGGCGATGGGAAGTTCCGGAACCATCGGCATGTAGAGCGTGACCACGTCGTCTTCTTCGACGCCTTGGGCCCGGAGCGCCGC
The DNA here is from genome assembly GCF_001469865.1 of Haloferax profundi. GTDB lineage: Archaea > Halobacteriota > Halobacteria > Halobacteriales > Haloferacaceae > Haloferax > Haloferax profundi. Next base: position 2,769 of record NZ_LOPV01000390.1, on the reverse strand, counting down.
CGCGAACTCGTTGACCTCTCGGTAGAGGTCCTGATACGTGTACGTCCGGGTCTCTCCGTGTTCACCTTCCCACTTGATGGCGACGCGATTCTTGTCGCCGTTTTCGACGTGTCGGTCCAGACAGTTGTACGAGGCGTTGAGTTTCCCGCCGGTGAACCACTCGTAGAACGGGGGATTCGAGTCGTCGAGTACCTGGTCGTAGTCGTCGTCCCAATCCAGCATCTCGGCCGCTTGCTCCCAACAGCCGGGCCAGTTCTCTTCGAACTCCTCGTAAATATCCGGGTCGGAGACGTTCGCCTGCGCGACGAACTCTTCGGAGGGTTCGAAGACTTCCTGTTCTGCGAGTCGTGCCTCGAGTTCTACCTGCGTTTCGTCGGTCATGCTCTGTGACAACAAGATACAGAGTATGGTATAAGGGGGATATCTAACTACCAGATTCCAATTATGAAAGGGTCGAATCACTCATATATGGCGTTTTTGTGGCCCAAATATACGTTTCTAAAAGGACATTTCAAATATGCAATCTGTATTATACAATATCGACCGTGAAGGACCACACCGTCGAACCTAACGATTTAGTGGGGTGAGTGGTCTCGGTCATCGTCGAAGAACGAGGTCAACATCTTCTGTTGAGCGGTCCGAAGATGCTGGTGGAGCGTCGGCGAGGAGACGTCGAGAGAGTCCGCGAGGTCCTCGGCAGTGCTCTCACGCGGCCATCCAAAGTAGCCGGCTAGATACGCCGCTCGGAGGGCAGAGTGCTGTTTGTCCGTCAACCGTGTCTCGACCGACTCACGGAAGTCTGTCGCGTTCTGGGGTTCCCGTTCGACCTCTCGTTTGGACCTGAGTTCGGTTTCTGGGTACGCGTCGGTCAACTCGGTTACGACTGTTCGAAGTGGTGTTTCGTTCGAAAGCTCGACGACGAAACGAGCGACACCATCGTCGGCGACGAACTCCGAGACGGTCCCATCGTGAGCAGAGACCGCTGTGAGCAGTGAATCGCGGTCTACGACGACTTCGAGGAGTGATTCGTCGCCACGGTCACGAATCAACCGGACGTTTGCAATCTCAGGTTTAGCATCCAACTCGTCGAACGCCTGTTCTGTAGACACGCCACTGAAAGCGAGGAAACACAGTAACGACCGGTCTTCGATAGGGGCGACACCTCGAAGTGCACACGTACATCCGAGCGCGTCGGAAACACGGACGAGGACATCGTTGTCGTCCGAACACTCTAATCGGAGTTGCGTGACGGTGTCCGCGAGGAGGATTTTCTTTCGCTCGGCCGCCGTGATTGCTGCACCGACCTGTCTGCCCAACGTCCCCAAGACGGCCCGCTCACGGTCCGAGACTGTGTCTATCGGTGTCCCAATGTAAAGCCGTCCGTAGGTCGTCTCACCGTGGACGACCGGAACAGCGGTGACCTCGACCGGCCCCCGACGAGTCTTGCTTCGGAACGTAGTCGGCCGGAGTAACTGGCCGTCGTCTTCTACTGTCAGTGACTCTGCCACAGAGTCGAGGATGTCGGGCACGTTCGCCTCGTCGACGCCGACGACAGTCCGAGTCGCTGTCGTCTGGGACTCCTCGGGCGAGATTAACGCAAACCGATACGCATTCGACCGGCCGAGTCGCTCACACGTCGTCTGTTCGAGTTGTGTTCGGGTACTTGCCGATGCGAGCGCATCGCTCGTCTCGGTCACGATGTCGACGACAGTTGGAATTCGTTCGTCGTAATCGGACACCGATGTGGTGTCGAACGTATCAGAATCGCCAGAGAGTGCGTCGACGACTTCGTCGTCCGTGGGTTCGTGAATGAACGGTTCGAGACTCTCCAACGTACTCCAGCCACCGACCTTCATCACGACACTGGGGTGGACACCGTCGGCCAGCAGACTTCGAGCAAAGTACCGCCGCAGGTCCCGCGACGAGATGTCGTTCAGATAATCGTACCCAGTTTGTTCGGCAGCACGCTCACCGACCGTCGAGACCAGCATCTGAAGTCGGCGTGCTGTCACCGGAAACACGCGTTCTGTTTCTTCGATATTGTTGGCCGTGACGTACTTGCGAAGCTCGTGTTCGACCTCACCCGGGAGATACGTCGTTCGGCCATCGATGGGGGTCGCAAGGGCATAGAGGTCCGTAGTCCGGTGTGCCCGAGATGCGACGTGTGCGGGGGTGAGTTCGCTCATCTCACCCGGGTGTAACCCCGCCTCTGCACCCAACCGGAGGACTAACTCTTCTCGGTACGTCTCGGTCGCTCTCCGCAGTCGGGCGTAGTCTTCCTCCCAATCTCGTGCCGGGCTAGTCCCACCGCCTCGCCGCCTCATTTTTCGCTTACTTCTACAAAAGCGAACTAAATCGTTCTGATTCCGGTGGATATCCCACGAACAGACTGGCAGTATCTCTCCTCGAAAGTCCTCTCGCCCATAATCAGATTGTTTCGGTTACGTCTCGTCTTTCGAAATAGCAGCTCGTTCCCGGACAATCGATTCGAGTTCACCGACGATTTCTGGGTTTCGGAGCGTCGAGGTGTCCCCGAAGTCTTCGCCGTTGGTGATGTTTTCGAGGAACCGGCGCATTATCTTTCCCGACCGAGTCTTCGGGAGGTCTGGGGTGAAGATAATCTCCTCGGGGGTCGCAATCGGCCCGATACGGTCTCGCACCCGAGATTCGATTTGCTCTCGAACCGCATCGTCGCCTGTGGCGTCTGCCTCCAAGGTGACGTACGCGTGGATGCCCCCCGATGGAGTCGTGTCGATACTCACGACTGCC
>NZ_LOPV01000389.1 GCF_001469865.1 Haloferax profundi | reverse complement strand
GTCGTCGACTTTTGCGCCGTCTCCGCTGAAGTACATCCAGCCATCGATGTCGATGGGAGCAGATTCGTCCGCCGCCCAGCGGCGACCGTGTTGAAGTGCCAAAGGCATTCCGGGCCACGGACGCCGCAAGACGAGGTATCCTGGGTCACCGGGGCGACACTGTTGTCCTCGCTCGTCGACGACCTGTGCGTCGATTCCGGGCACTGGCCGACCGGCAGAACCAGGCTTCATCTCGTCGATACCCGGCAGCGTCGTGACCATCATCCCACCCGTCTCGGTCTGCCACCACGTGTCGACGATTGGGCACGTCTCGTTGCCGATGTGGTCGTAATACCACTTCCACGCGCGTGGATTGATGGGTTCACCGACAGTCCCCAGCAATCGTAGACTCGACAGGTCGTGTTGCTCTGGGAACTGGCTTCCCCACTTCATGAACGACCGAATCGCCGTCGGGGACGTGTAAAATACGTCGACCGCATTTTCTTCGACGAGTCGCCACAGGCGGTCTTTGTGCGGATAGTCTGGTGCTCCCTCGTACATGACGACAGTCGATCCGAGTGCGAGTGGCCCGTAGACGACGTAGGAGTGACCGCTAATCCACCCGATATTGGCTGTGCTCAAGTACGTGT
>NZ_LOPV01000388.1 GCF_001469865.1 Haloferax profundi | reverse complement strand
GAGGTCGAGGACGGACTGAGCGGTCCAGGTGACGTGCGCGAGATACCCGCCAGTCGTGTGTTTGACTTTCTTCGGTTCGCCAGTCGTCCCCGACGTGTGGATGAGAAACAGGCAGTCGTTGGCGGCGCGTTCGACTGGGTCGACGACAGCACCTGCCTGTTCGGAGACCAGTGTGTCGTAGTCGTGTTGGTTCGTCCCGAGGTGGGTGTCACCGTCGAGTCGAGAGACCACGACCGTCTCGTGGATGTCGTGGTCGACGTTCAAGCGTGCGTCGTCCGCCTTACTCTTCAAGAGAACGGGGTTGCCACGTCGGTAGTAGCCATCACAGGTGACGAGGTACGGAGACGCCGCACTCTCGAGTCTCGTGGCGAGGGCGTCTGCCGATAGCCCTGCAAAAACGACGTTGTGGGGAGCTCCGAGTCGGGCACACGCGAGCATGGCGATGGGAAGTTCCGGAATCATCGGCATGTAGAGCGTGACCACGTCATCTTCTTCGACACCCAACGCTCGAAGCGACGCTGCACACTCGTTGACCTCTCGGTAGAGGTCCTGGTACGTGTAAATTCTCGTCTCGCCGGTTCGGCTCTCCCACTTGAGTGCGACGCGGTTTTTCCCGCCGTTTTCGACGTGTCGGTCCAGACAGTTGTACGAGGCGTTCAGTGTTCCGCCAGAAAACCACTCGTGTGAAGACTCACTCGTGGAGAGAATAGTATCGTACTGGTCGTCCCACTCGAGTAACTCGGCCGCACCATCCCAGCACTCGGGCCACTCCGCCTCGAAGTCGCCGTAAATGGACTCGTCGGTGACGTTGGCCTGCGCGACGAACGACGTAGACGGTCTGAGACTGCCCACCTCAGACTGCTCCAACGCGGAGTCCGGTTCCCGACCGTTCGACATAGCCCAATACACCGGAGCGTGAATGATAAACGTTCGTACTGAATGTTCGTGCTTTCGACAAGAGTCGAGTCAGTGACGACAGCAGGACTGAATCCGAGTTGCTGGGGGCAACTCCATACCGCAAGAGCACACACCGTTTACTAGAGATGTCTCAGTTCGTGGCCGCAGCGTGTCAGGTGGACTCGAAAGACGACAAGCAAGCCAATCTAGACCGAGCGCTTGGGCTGGTCGACGAGGCTGCAGCGTCGGGTGCTGACTTCGTTGCACTCCCCGAGATGATGAGTTACATCGGTCAAAAGGACCGGTACCCGGACGTTGCAGAGTCACTGGACGGAGAGATAGTCCAGCAGTTCTCTGAGAGAGCGCGAAAACACGGGATGTACGTCCACACTGGGAGTTTCTTCGAGCGGATTCCCAACTCTGATCGCGTGTACAACACCTCGGTGATGATTGGACCCGATGGAGAGGTACTCGGTTCGTATCGAAAGGTACACCTCTTCGATATCGAACTCGACGGCGACGTGGAGTACCAAGAGTCCGAACGGGTGGCACCGGGCGACGAAACCGT
>NZ_LOPV01000387.1 GCF_001469865.1 Haloferax profundi | reverse complement strand
ACTGTCGAAACCGACATCGCGACGTTCGGACTCTCGATTTGCTACGACCTCCGATTTCCACAGTTATACCAAACGATGGCACACCGTGGAGCCAACGTGCTCCTCGTTCCTGCGGCGTTCACTATGTTCACCGGAAAGGACCACTGGGAACCGTTACTCCGCGCGCGAGCGATAGAAAATCAGTCCTACGTCATCGCACCAGCACAGATTGGCGAGAAGCCATCGTCACCGACCACATACGGCCGGAGCCTGGTCGTCGACCCGTGGGGGAACGTCATCTCGAAAGCCAAGGATACAGAGGAGGTGATTACGGCGACTATCGACCTGGATTATCTCGAAGACACGAGACGAGAACTGCAGAGTCTCCGACACACCCGCCCCGACGTGTACGACCTGTAGTGGCCGCCTTCTAGGTCCGTGTTCCGTCGACAAACGAAGTCGAAGATAGACCTTTTCGGCCCGACAGCCTATCAGATGTATGACGGACGTGTCAGAAGAAGTCGCCGACCTGCTCACGAGTGAACCACTGATGGCACACCTAGCGACGTGCGCCGACGGACGACCCCACGTCGCACCAGTGTGGTATTACTTCGACGCAGAGCGTTCAGTCGTCGAAATCCTCACCACTGGACGGAAAATCGCGAATATTCGGTCGAATCCCCGTGTCGCGCTCTCGGTTCAGAAAGATATCGACGGCCAGGCACAGTGGCGAGTGACCGTACTCGGAACGGCGACAGTCGTCGACGACGACGAACAGACGCGTGATGCAACTCGACGAATCAACACCAAGTACGGTGCGGCCGAGTCCGCGTGGCCAGAGAACGAACT
>NZ_LOPV01000386.1 GCF_001469865.1 Haloferax profundi | reverse complement strand
GCCCGCGAACTCCGAACCGTCGTTCGGACACCCGCCGTCGTCGCACTCGCCGTCGTGTTCGGCCTCACCGTCGTCGCCGTCGCCGCCGCTGGGTCCGGGTCGCGCGGTGGCTACGTTCCGCTCGTCCTCGACTTGCTCCCGTTCGTGGAGGCACTGGTTCCGCTCCTCGCGTTCGCGCTCTGCTACCGCGCCGTCCTCACAGACCGACAGACAGGCGAGTTAGACGTACTTCGGACGTTCGACGTGACCCGACGCGCGTACATCGGCGGGGTCTACCTCGGCCGAAGTCTCGCCCTCGTCACCGTCGTCTTCGGGTCGCTCCTCGTCGCGGCAGCGACCGTTCCGGTGTTGTCGCCGCCCAAGCCGACGTTCCTCGCGCTGAACACGGCGGCCGACTCGCCAGTCGCGTTCGTCCGGTTCGCCGTCCTCGCAGTCGTGTTCGCGCTGGCGACGGCGGCAGTCGCACTCGCCATCTCCGCCGCCGCGCGCACGACCAGACAGGCAATCGCCCTCGCCGTCGGCTTACTCGTCGCCTTCGTCGTCGGTGTCGATGCCGCGGCAATCGCCGGACTCGCCTCGGAGACCATCGGTATCGACGCGGTTCCGTTCCTCCTCGCGGCGAGTCCGAACGGGGCATTCCGGTCGCTCGTCTTTGGCGTCGCAGTCGAGACGGGGAGCGCTGCGACACCGCTCGTGGCACTCCTCGGACTCGGTGGGTGGGTCGTCGGCGCACTCGTGGTTGCGGTGCTGACGGCGTGGCGTCCCGTAGAATAAGGGCAGAGAGACGAGCGTCGACTCGGCTCCGCTCTGTTCGACTCGTCAGCCGAAGTTCTCGACTTTCGCAGCGTCGGCGTCGCCGCCGGCCGCCTCGATTGCGTCCGTCGCGGCCTCGACGAAGTCGGCGAACCCGTAGACGAACACCTGCTCGTCGTCCTCGTCGGAGAGCGCATCTGCCACGGCGTCTGCGAGGGCAGATTCCTCGTCGGTGACGACGACGCTCGCACCGTCGTCGCCGAGTGCGTCCAGTCGGTCTTCGTGCGCGGGTGCGTCGTCAAGATAGACGACTGCGGCCTCGTTACCGTCGGCGATGGCTGCCTCGGCGATACCGACTGCGGGACCGACACCCGGGCCACCGGCGAGGACGACGACGCGGGCCTCGCCGTCGTAGTAGCTATTCCCGAACGGACCAGAGAGGTCGATGGAGTCGCCTGCAGCGAGCGATTCGAGGTGCTGGCTGAACGGGCCACCCTCTTCGGGGTCGATGCCGACGGTTACTTCGAACGTGTCGGTGACGCCGGGCGACGAGAGTGTGTAGAATCGAGCGTACGACTCGCCGTCGACGTCGGCGGAGAGTTTGACGAACTGGCCGGGGTCGGCTTCGAAGTCCGCCGGTGTCTCGAATTCGATGGCGAACGTGCCGGGCCCAACGTTGCGGACCGAAGCGACGGTGACGGTTGCGTCCATGCCCTCGCTTCGGCGCAGGCTCACAAGGACCTTGCCTTCCAACTCGGGCGGGGCAGATATCCCCGGTTGCAGAAGCGGCGACGATTGCCGCGAGGACCGTGAATTCTGAACAATTGGACATTCGTCCACCGTCCCGAGTGAGACTGCCGAATCGACACGGATAGACTCCTGAAAAATACACTCTCGAAGCCTGACAGTCGTGGTTCCATTTGTTGACGCCAATGTCGATTTACACAAATTTTCAGAAGGCTTTTGACCCGGCTATGGGTAGATTTCACTCAGCATGCCTGCGGACTTCAATTGGGCCATCGGCGGCGAGGCTGGCGATGGCATCGACTCCACGGGGAAGATTTTCGCTCAGGCACTCTCCCGGGCTGGACGTCACGTGTTCACCTCCAAGGATTTCGCGTCGCGAATCCGCGGTGGCTACACGGCGTACAAAGTTCGGACTGCCATCGACCCCGTACAGAGCGTCGTCGACCGACTCGACGTGCTCATCGCACTCACGCAACGAACAATCGACGAGAACCTCGACGAACTCCACGAGGGCTCCGTCATCATCTACGACGGTGACCGCTCGACCATGGCCGACGTCGAGATTCCGGAGGGGATGATTGGGCTGGATATCCCCCTCAAAGCACTCGCCGAGGAAGCGGGTGGCGCTATCATGCGCAACGTCGTCGCACTCGGCGCGGCGTGCGCCGTCGCCGACTTCCCCATCGAGAACCTCGACAGCGCACTGCAGAAGCGCTTCGGCGGGAAAGGCGAAGCAATCGTCGAGAACAACAAGAAGGCGGCCCGTGCAGGGCTCGAATACGTCCACGAGGAGTACGACCACGAGTACGACTACGACCTCGAGACGACGGACAACGACTACGTCCTTCTCAACGGCGACCAGGCAATCGGTATGGGTGCCATCGCCGCTGGCTGTCGCTTCTACGCCGGCTACCCCATCACGCCCGCGACCGACGTGATGGAGTACCTGACCGGGCGTATCGAGCGCTACGGCGGACACGTCGTGCAAGCGGAAGACGAACTCGCCGCCATCAACCTCGCACTCGGTGCGGCACGCGCCGGTGCCCGTTCGATGACGGCAACCTCCGGTCCGGGTATCGACCTGATGGCCGAGACGTTCGGTCTCGTCGCCACCTCGGAGACGCCGCTGGTCATCGTCGACGTCATGCGCTCCGGTCCCTCGACTGGGATGCCGACCAAGCAAGAACAGGGCGACCTGAACATGATGCTCTACGGTGGCCACGGCGAGATTCCGCGCTTCGTCGTCGCGCCGACGAGCATCGACGAGTGTTTCTGGAAGACCGTCGAGGCCTTCAACATGGCCGAGAAGTACCAGGTTCCGGTCTACGTCGCGGCCGACCTGGCGATGGCCGTCACGGAACAGACCTTCCCGCCGGAAGCGTTCGACATGGACGAAGTCGAAATCGACCGCGGCAAGGTCGTCGACGACGACTCCATCGACGAATGGCTCGACGAGAAGGGCCGGTTCCAACCACACGCGCTCACCGACGACGGCATCAGTCCGCGCGCGTTCCCCGGCACGGAGCAGGGTGCGCACATGTCGACCGGTCTCGAACACGACGAACTCGGTCGCCGGACGGAAGACACCGAGATGCGCGTCAAGCAAGTCGACAAGCGCGACCGGAAGGTCGAGACGGCGAAAGCGACCGAAGACCTCTCGCCGCGCGAGTTCGGTAACCCCGACTCCGACACGCTCATCCTCTCGTGGGGGTCCAACGAAGGTGCCCTCGTCGAGGCACTCGACTTCCTCGAAGAGGACGGCATCGACGTTCGCTTCCTCTCGGTCCCGTACATGTTCCCGCGTCCAGACCTCTCAGAGGACATCGAGGCGGCCGACGAAGTCATCGTCGTCGAGTGTAACGCGACGGGGCAGTTCGCGAACGTCGTCGAGCACGACACATTGACCCGTGTCAAGCGCATCAACAAATACGACGGCGTCCGCTTCAAGGCGGACGAACTCGCAGAGGATATCAAGGCGACCCTCGACGCAGAGGAGGATTCAGCATGAGCTCAGACGTCCGCTTCACCGACTTCAAATCCGACAAGCAACCGACCTGGTGTCCCGGCTGTGGGGACTTCGGGACGATGAACGGCATCATGAAAGCCCTGGCCAACTCCGGCAACGACCCCGACAACACGTTCGTGGTCGCCGGTATCGGCTGTTCCGGCAAAATCGGGACCTACATGCACTCGTACGCCATCCACGGCGTCCACGGGCGCTCGCTTCCCGTCGCCGCCGGTGTCAAACTGGCGAACCCCAACCTGACCGTCGTCGCCGCCGGTGGTGACGGTGACGGGTACTCGATTGGTGCAGGTCACTTCATCCACGCCGTTCGCCGCAACGTCGACATGGCGTACACCGTCATGGACAACCGCATCTACGGTCTGACCAAGGGACAGGCGTCCCCCACGTCGCGCGAGGACTTCGAAACCTCGACGACGCCCGAGGGTCCGCAGCAGCCCCCGGTCAACCCACTCGCCCTCTCGCTGGCGGCCGGTGGGACGTTCATCGCGCAGTCGTTCGCGACTGACCACAAGCGTCACGCCGAAATCGTTCAGGCGGCCATCGAACACGACGGCTTCGGCTTCGTGAACGTGTTCAGCCCGTGTGTCACGTTCAACGACGTGGACACCTACGACTACTTCCGCGACAACCTCGTGGACCTCGCGGACACCGACCACGACCCGAACGACTACGAAGCGGCCAAAGAGAAGATTCTCGACTCGTCGAAGGAGTACGAGGGAATCATCTACCAGGACGAAGACTCCACCTCCTACGAGCAGAAGTTCGGCGTCACGGAGGACATGTCCGACATCGGCACGGGCGCTCCCGACGACGCGATGGACCTCGTTCGCGAGTTCTACTGAACCGCGTTCGAGACGACCATCTCGTTCGGCCGAATTACCTCGGCCGACTACCGCGACCCACTCACTTCGACTGTTCTTTCGACCGTTCCCGGATGTTCGACAGCGCTCGCTAGCCCCGCAATCGCGTCCGATTCGTCCACGTCGGCTCCGTGAACCGCGAGGACGACGACGACGTCCCCGTCGTGTTCCACTGTCGCGAGGTGGAGGAGTACCTCGGCGCTGCCACCCTCGTAGGCGACTGCCTCGCCATCGACTGTCGTTTCACCGGCTTCGACGACGACGGTTCCGGCGTAGGTGACGAGTTCCGTCTCCTCACCGAGTATCGTCACGTCTCGCGCCCCGACTTCCCGAAGGCCGTTGACTTCGGGGACGTTTCCGAGCGCCTGCGCGTCGGAGAGGAGTTCGAGTCCGGCGCCGACGAGTTCGCGGTTCCCGAGGTTCGCCAGCGGATTCACCGATTGCCCGGCGACGTCACGGTTCGGCGACGAGAGGACGAGGAGTCCCGTGATATCGTCGTCTGCAGTCGTCTTCGAGTAGCCCGAGACCCACATCTCGACGCCGACGGTTCTCGACGCCGGACCGACACCAACGTCGTACGAGAGGGGTACCACGGTGCTGTTCCCGTGGACGTAGCCGTGCGATTCGTACGCCGACGCCGGAATCGTCGCCGGTTCGGCGGAGATGGTGGTCGTCCCACCGAGGCATCCAGTGAGAACGACGAGGAACGCGAGCGCGATGGCTGGTCGAAATGGTTGCATGACACCTCTAGAGGCGCGCTATCGACAAGACAGTCTCGCTCGCGTAGAAAATCGAGTCGAGAGACAGGTTCGCCCCCGATAGCGTCTCCCCGCGACGACTTGCCAGTCGCTCCGTACAGTCAATCGACGACTTCTACGTGGAGTCGGTAGCGCTGTCCACAGTCGAGACACCGGGCGTCGTCCGCTTCGATGAGTTCGGTCACGAGCACCTCGCCGAACTCGCAGTTCGGGCACTCGTAGACGAGCGAATCACCCGCGATTCGGTGGGCGAAGGCGTTCGTATTCTCTTCGGTCAGTGGTTCCGACGTGGACGACATTTTGGTTCACCACTAGATAATTGGTAGCACACATCACATAAAGGTGTACGCCGGCCCACCCCGCCGAGAGAGGCGGAAATTCACCTCCCCTTTCGGAACGTCTTTTCGACTCGCGGCCCTCGGCTCGGGTATGTCAGACCTCCCCTCTGCAGAGGACGCGCCGACAGCCAACGGGATGCCGATGCTCGGTCTCGGAACCTGGGAGAACACGAACCCAGACGAGTGTGAAAACGCCGTGAAGACGGCGCTGGAGATGGGCTACCGCCACATCGACACCGCCCAGATCTACGGAAACGAAGCCGAGGTCGGTGCCGGTATCGCCGCTGCCGACGTCGAACGCGACGACATCTTCCTCGCGACCAAGGTGTGGATCAACGAACTCTCGCACGACGACGTCGTCGAGAGCACCCAAGAGAGCCTCGACAAACTCGGTGTCGACTACGTGGACCTCCTGTACGTTCACTGGCCGGCCCGCGAGTACGACGCCGAAGAGACGCTCGCGGCCTTCGACGAACTCGTCGAGCAGGGGCTGACGAAGCGCGTCGGCGTCTCGAACTTCGAACCCGAACAGGTCCGTGAAGCCGTCGAACTCTCCGATGCGGGCATCTTCGCGAACCAAATCGAACTGCACCCACTCCTCCAGCAGGACGAGCTCCGTGAGGTGTGCGCCGACGAGGGCGTCGAAATCGTCGCGTACTCCCCGCTCGCCCGAGGCGAGGTGTTCGACGTGGGTGTCCTCTCGGACATCGCCGAGAAACACGACGCGAGTGAGGCGCAGGTGTCGCTCGCGTGGCTTCGCGAGAAGGGCGTCACGGCCATCCCGAAGGCGACGAGCGAGGCACACATCCGCGACAACTGGGAGTCGCTCACGCTCGAACTCGACGACGAAGATATCGAGGCTATCGACGCCATCGAGCAGGTCGACCGTCGCGTCGACCCCGACTTCGCTCCCTGGTAAGTCACGGACGCAGCCGGTTTTTTGTCTCGTCCTCGAGTCGAAGCCGCAACCAATTTGTCGACTCGGTCCTGACGAATCGAGATGGAGTTCGACCTTCCAAAGACGATTACACTGCTCGTCGGCCTCGTCGCGCTCGGAACCGCCGCGCTCGTCGGGATGGGAGTCATGGCGACGAGTACCGTGTTGATGATGGTGACGCCCGCGATGCTCGTCTTCGGCGCGGTGTGTCTCGCAATCGGTATCAAACACGGCGAGTACCGCGCACTCAACTGACGACGAGACGCGGTCCAGCGTCGG
>NZ_LOPV01000385.1 GCF_001469865.1 Haloferax profundi | reverse complement strand
GTCACCTCGAATACGTACTGAGTCGCCGACGTTGTCGTGTCGAAGAAACGCGGACAGAAGTAGGCGAAAGAAGGACGCCGTGAAGTCAAGAACTCGAGTCGAACACAGGTTTTTCAGCTAGCTGTCTAACAACCACGCATGGTCGACGAGACACGCCCAACCGAGAGTTACGATGGGCGAATTAGGGTCCGCCTCTTGGATGACTCCGACGGAGCCACTGAGATGAGATGTTCGTCGTACACTAAAGCAATCGAAGTCGTCAGAGAGCATCGAGACGAGGTGACTGCGGTCAAAATCATCGATAGAGACGACGACGTCGTGTTTTCTTCTGCAGAGATGGACATCGACGTGTGGGAGTCGGCGTGGGAAGACAGGAAGCGAAACATGAGCGTGTCGGTCGAGGAATACGACTGTCCGTACGACAGCGTGTCGTGTTTCGTCGACGACCGGTGTGTACAGTGCCAGATGGACGAACTCCAGGGTCGATACTAATCCCAAGCCCGAAACTAATCGAGTCAATCGAAACTGTCGAAACCAACGACGAGAGTGAGAGAGGAATAGAGTGTCTGGTGTTATGCTGTCGAACGTCTGGAACGACCCCTGTACTTTAACAGGAACGAATGTCAATAAAAGCACATCATGTCGCAAGCGGATGCTGCCGAGTCGATTCAGATACAGAACGTCGTCGCCTCCACACAGATTGGAATCGAACTGGACTTAGAACAGTTGTCCCTCGACTGGGAAGGGACAGACTACGACCCAGATAACTTTCCTGGGCTGGTGTACCGAACGACGGACCCGAAGTCAGCGTGTCTCGTATTTCGGTCCGGGAAAATCGTCTGCACTGGAGCAGACAGTGTCACTGGCGTGAACACTGCCCTCGATATCTTGTTCGACGAGTTCGAGGAACTCGGACTTCCTGTTCCCGACGACCCCGAAATTACAGTCCAGAACATCGTCTCGAGTGCGGACCTCCGATACACACTCAACCTCAACGCCCTCGCGATTGGTCTCGGTCTCGAAGACGTCGAGTACGAACCTGAGCAATTCCCGGGTCTCGTGTATCGACTCGACGAACCGAACGTCGTCGTTTTGATGTTCGGGAGTGGGAAGGTCGTGATCACCGGTGCGAAGGAGGTCTCCGATGCCGAGCGTGCAATCGAGGTAGTGAGTGACAGAGTCAGTGACTTAGGATTACTCGGTTGATGTAGTTCGGATAGTCGTGAGTCTTCTCGGTCTCACAGTACAATTTTCGGGTATTTTACTGTGGTCTCTGCTTTTCCTACCGGCTTTGTTGTTGCTGTTGTTGTTGTTGTTTTATCTAAAACAACTAGAACAACACTAGTCTTCTAGTCATCGACGGAATACACACACACCACCTTCGCGTTTGTAACGGCTACGCGAGACTCTAGAGAATTTGAACACACCCCCCTCGCGTTTGTAAATCATGCGGCAATACC
>NZ_LOPV01000384.1 GCF_001469865.1 Haloferax profundi | reverse complement strand
TGGGTGGTTCGTCGAGGCGGCCCCTCCATTTTCGTGTTACATTCGCGAAGGTGGTGTGTCTGATATCGACCGATGCTTCTGATTAGATAGAGAAACGGCTGGTGTGAGTAAACCACTGTGAACAATTCTCGTGTTTACAAACGCGAGGGTGGTCTCCTTCCCGGTTCGTCGATCGAGTACCGCGGACTCGGTTTCAGTCCACACCCCTCGGAACTTTTGCCGCCTCGAATTACATTCGCGAGTGTGGTCTCCTACTCCCTCTTCGAGTGGGTGCACAGAATCCAAAGTTACAAACGCGACGGTGGTCCCTCCCCTCGCTTCGAAGCGAGGATAGTTACAAACGCGAAGGTAGTCCCCCACACCACCTGTTACAATCGCGAGGGTGGTGTCTGACGTGGTTACTCGCGCGACACCACTCATCGACTATGTTCTGGCTGAACTATCGAATGAGGGGCCCTAACGCCTCTATTTGGTTGTTGTTACAATCGCGGAGCTACCCCCTACACTTTTATTAGGAATGGGTATGAATAGCGAACTCATATGACATCGGACGAGACTGATGGGGGTGGTCGAGACCCCCTTTTCCGCTACGACCAACCCATCTTCGCCAACGAGGATATCCTCAAAATCTCGCACCTCCCAGGCCCCGACAAGATTGTCGGCCGTGACGAGCACATGTCCAAGGTCGCACAGGCACTCAACCCCGCTATCTTCGGACGCGAACCTACCCACCTGTTTATCTTCGGA
>NZ_LOPV01000383.1 GCF_001469865.1 Haloferax profundi | reverse complement strand
TGGGTCGGGAAAGACACTCAGTGCTCGTCTCGTGAGCGAACGGTTACAGAGCGAAGCACGCCGTGAAGATGTAAACGTGGAAATCGCAGTCATCGACTGTGGTGAACAACACACTGAGGCATCGGTCATCAAGACGCTCGCCTCACAGGTGAATGACCCCTCGAAGAGTGGGATGTCGATTCCCGAGCGTGGACTCTCTACTGGTGACTATTACAACCGACTGTGGCAAGTCCTCGACACCTGTTCTGACGTGACTATCGTTATCCTCGACGAGATCGACATGCTTCGGGACGACGAGGTTCTTCGAAAACTCTCGCGAGCGGGCGAGAATCAGAAAATCGTCGACTCTCGTCTCGGCATCATCGGCATCTCGAACAAAATCGACTACCCCGAAGAATTGACCGAACGCGTCAAATCGAGTTTCGCACACGACGAACTCGTCTTCCCGTCGTACGACGCGAACCAACTCCGCGAAATTCTCGAAAACCGGAAGGACGCGTTCAAGCCTGGTGTGCTCACTGACGACGTCATTCCGCTCGCGAGTGCGCTCGCTGCACAGGAACACGGAGACGCGCGGAAGGCTATCGATATCCTCCGCAACGCTGGTCGAATTGCACAAAAGGAGGGTGCTGATACCGTCTCCGACGACCACGTGAGAGCGGCAAAAGAGAAAAGCGAGGCCGACCGATTCAGCGAACTCCTCGAAGGGACCGCGACACAGTCGAAAGCTGTTCTGTACTCTCTCGTCCTCCAGACAGGTGGTCGAAAGACTGCCGAGGTAACGACGAACAAAATCTACCGTCAGTATCTCACCGTCGCGGACGACCTCGACATGGACCAACTCTCTGAACGCCGGGTCCAAGAACTACTTCAAGAACTCGACTTCCTCAACGTGATTCAATCTGAAGTTCGTGGTCGTGGCCGAGGCCAGGGGGTCCATGGGACCCATCGACTCCTTGAAGACCCTGATATCGTCAAGCGGGTGTTGCTCAGGGATAGTCGTATCTCTACACTCGAGTGACGGCCCACTGGGCGACCTGATCGTACTTATCGAGTTCTCCCTCCAGTCCCGGACACTCTCGTTTGGAATCTGCTCCCGAGTCTTTTTGAATACGTGGTTTGTACAATCTGAAAAATTTGAATAATTCAGATAATGTAAATTATTCGCAGTCTTCCGGGATAGTCTCCATTAGGTAAATAATCCAGATTTCAATACAGAATCACAGCTGGTGCACAATCTATGCCATCTATCTAATTGAAGTAGTTCTGATAATCTGGATTATTTGGACTGTGCTGGTAATCTGGCGTACCCACGTACCCTCTTATCTGGTGTTCGACCACAAAGACACCAATTATCTGGACTCGACGGAGTCTTCATGTCCTGTACATAATCCAAATAATGCGTGTGGGTGCTATTGCTACGGCGAGGCCGGTTCGAAAAAGCTAGTCCCGAATCGTGGCGACGCCTGTTCTATCACTCTCTGTTTCGTTCGCCACCTCGTCCGACCGTCGGTGCTCTGTCATTCACCTGTTTTGGATTATCTGGGTACTGCAGATTGTCCACATTGCCCGAGACACCTACATTCTCTTTCGGTCTCGTTCGGCGTACGGTTTCTATCTAACCCAGCTAGCTTGGACCATCTGCATTAGTTAGATTATTTAGATAATTTTAATATCTTGGAGAACTCGAACAACTACAATTCTCTGGAGAACCTGAAATAGTGTGGTCGAGTTGACCGTCAGAACACAGTCGTAAGAGGACTAAACGCACACGAGATAATTGACCTAACTCACCTTACTTAGCTAACTCGCGTACTTTGGATTATCTGAATGCTCTTTCACTCGTCGTCGATACCACGTTGATCGAGCACCCGGTCGACGATCAGGTCGGGGTGTTCTGCGACCACGGCGAGTGCAGCGTTGTGTAATTCGCTCTTTTTGATATTCCTCAGCCCGTGGTCTCGGGTGAGTTCACGTTCGACGTCGTACGTGATGATGTCGTCGAACTCCGCAGCGACGGCCTCGAGGACGTAGAGTGCCTTGTGAACTGTCTCGTCGAATTCGAAGGCAGGGTCTTCCAGTGGGGACCGTTCCGAAACCTCCTGTCCTGTCTCTGGTAGTTCGTCCGTCTCTGCCGTTAGTTCCTGAGTTGATTCTGCTTCGGAATCTGAGGTCGATGGGCCACTGTCTCCCATCGCAGCGTCGAGGTCGCCGAAGGGGTCGTCGCTCATCGGTCTACCTCTCCAGTCTCGACGATTTGCGCTAACTCGTCGTAGCACTCGAGTTGGTCACACGTGGTATCGTAATCCCGAAGTGGCATGTGTTCGCGAATCGACGCGTCGATAGCGGAACGGTGCCGGATTCCTGGCTTTGGCAGGTCGTCGTCCCACGTCCCGTCGTCGATGGCTTCGAAGAAACTGGGGTCGACGTATCCGAAGTTCGGAATCTTCGACGCGATGTTTGGCTTCGAAACGAGAGCCTCGATGAGTCGTCGAGTCGGTCGCTCGTGGTCGATTCGGTCTCTCAGGTCTGTCGGCACGACGGCGAGTATCTCGAGGTCGAAGTGTTCGCGAGCAGGTTGGATGAGTCGCTTGACTGTCTTCTCGAGGCCCGAGAGCGCACCGGATTCCGGGCGCATCGGCAACACGAGGTTCTGTGTCGCGTAGAGCGCGTTGTCGTTGAGTTTCCCACGTGCCGCCGGGCAGTCGACGACGACGTAATCGTACTCGTCACCGAGGAGTGGGTCGACCACCCGCTGTTTGAGGCGTGCGGACCCCATCATGACGCCGCCTAAGTCCGACTCTACCTGCTCGATTCGGTCGTTCGCCGGCAGCAGGTCGATTTCGAAGTCGGTCTCGAGGATGAGTTCTGTCGGTTCGAGTTCGGCATCGTCGAGAAGGACGTCGCCGAGATGCGCTTCTGAATAGAACTCTTCGCCGAATCCGAGGCCAGTGGTGGTGTGCCCGTTCGGGTCCAAGTCGATCAAAAGGACGTTGTTGTCCCTGTGGGCGAGTTCGCGCGCGAGATTGATCGAGGTGGTTGACTTTCCGATACCGCCTTTGAGGAGACAGACGCTGACTGCTCGTGACATGGTGAGTTGAGGTTGTATCGCACTCTGTGATTCTCGGCATTCTTGAAATAATTATGGTTATCTTGAATTGGAGGATAGCTTAAATAACTCGGATAATCCAAAAAATCTGATTTTCGAAACGAGGTGCTAAGGGTCTATCGAGTGCCAACGTGCGGTAATTGCTGGTTACTACTGCGAGGGATTATTCAAATTATCTGTACAGCGAGCACCCGAGAGCAATCACCAAACCCGAGCAATCTGAATAATCTAGATAATCTAAATTATTGCTGGTTCGAGCTGTGGGGTACGAAAAGTGCAGAAACCACCCTAGAGTAGCACATCGCCCCAAAATCCACCATGATTTAAGCCACTGTTGCCCATACTCGGAGTAGTGACTGGTATTTCAGACTCTCTACGGCTACTGTTCGAGGCATCTATCGAACGTGACGGAAACCGCTACGTCGTACCGATTCCGAAGGAACTCGTCGAGAATGGTTCTCTCTCTACTGAAGAGGCGTACCGAGTTGCATTGCTAACTGCTGCCGAGACGTCGATGACGCCGGAGCAGACCTCAGAATCGACGACCGAAACGGACGAGACAGAATCGGCACAAACTGAAGACGAGTGGGAGAACCCCAGTTCGCAACAGCAACCGACGAACTCCCAGAGTTACGGTGCTCGGCGCCCACCTGTCGAGGAAGGCGACGTCCGATCGGTTACGATCGACACGCTCGGTGACCAAGGCGATGGCATCGCGAAAGTAGAACGAGGCTTCGTTATCATCGTTCCCGACACACGCCCCGGTGACAACGTCGAAGTCGAGATAACCGACGTCAAACAGACCGTTGCGTTCGCCGAGATGACCGAAGAACCGACGGTTCGCTAATCAGCCTGCTGTGTGTGAACTGCCTCGGGGTCAACCCGTGAGGCACTCTGAGTTGGACTCTGTAGAATAGTTGTATTGGTACGATTTGCTCCCATTTGACTTGTTCAGTCACTAGTGACCAACTGTCTGGCTCTCCCACACAAACTCAGGCATCTGTCTCTTCGTCAGGGTTCCAATCGGAACCAACACGGTCGTAGCCCATCATTTGCCGACCTTCGTGTTCCGTGAAGACGACTTTCATGTTTGGCTCGGGAACGGCGAACTCGTCTGCGGCGAGGTTCATGACTTCGAGCGCGAACGAACGCTTTTGTTCGAACGTCCGACCGGTCCGAATCTCTGCGTCCAAGAACAGCAGTCGGTCGTCGTCGGTTTGTCTCCCTATGGATAGTTCTCCTTCTTCCCTGGGTCGAATGACGACGGCGACGTGGTCCGTACCAGTCTGCATGCGTCTACTGTAGGACGTTCGGACGGCATCTGCAAACGATCGTTTCTCTTCGACAGACATCTCGACGGTCGTATCGAACTGTAGTAGGGGCACGGCAGAGAATACCGAAGATACCTGAAAAGCCTGACTCTGCAGTGTGGGTAAAACGACCACGGGTCGTGCGACCCGTGGAACGCTTCTGTTTTCGTTAAATATCTTCGAACGGTGACTTCGCGTGTTCCGGGACGGCGTCTGGTCGAGTGATGAGGTTCTCACGGCCGATATTGATCTTCTTGATCCCTCCTTCGTCTTCCATCCGTGAGAGCACACGGCTAACCTTCGATTTCGACCACCCTGTCCCTTCGACGACTGCCGACTGACGAAGTTGCCCGTCGTGTTCGTCGAGGAGTTTGAAAACGTGGTCCTCGTCGCTGAGCGGTTGGTCGGCTTGCTCGCGAGGTGTCGATACCTGTGCGTGAGTCGACCGAGAGTCGGGTGTCTCCCCGTCCTGTTCTCTCTGACGGTCCGACATCCACGCTCTGCTCGGCAGACCTACCTTCCCACTTGCGATGGCAACACCACCACCGATGACGGCGAGAAGACTGATGAGGAGGATTGCCGTCGTCGGTTGGACGCCGACACCGAGGGGATTGATACCAGAACCTGGCGCATCGTTCGGGTCGGTTCCGTTTTCGACTTCGGTTCCATCGCCGATGCCGTCTCCGTCTGTATCGCCCTGGTTCGGGTTCGTATTGGTGACGGACACTTCACGACCATCCTCGAGTCCGTCGCCGTCGGTGTCGATTTCGGTGGGGTTCGTCTCGTACCGAGTCAACTCTTCGCTGTCCGTGAGACCATCGCCGTCTGTGTCTACCGCAGTCGGGCTCGTCTCGTGGATGTTCACTTCTGGGCCGTCTTCGAGGCCATCTTCGTCTGTGTCGGCTACAGTCGGGTCCGTCTGGAACTGCTCGACTTCTTCGTAGTCGATGAGGCCGTCACCGTCGGTGTCTCCTTTCGTCGGGTCACTGCCGTACGTCGTCACCTCGACGCCGTCTTCGAGTCCATCGCCGTCGGTGTCGACCTCGTTCGGGTTACTTCCATGTTCGTTTACTTCGACGCCGTCGCTGAGTTCGTCACCGTCGGTGTCTGTGTTCGTCGGATCCGTCTCGAACCGATTCACTTCCGCCCCGTCACCTAATCCATCGTTGTCCGTGTCGGCGACTCGGATACTGGTCCCGTATTCGAGTTCTCGTTGGTTGCTGAGGCTGTCTCCGTCGGCGTCACCTTCGGCAGGGAGCACGACCAGCGGACGACTCGCCGTCGCGAGTGCTTCGCCGCCCGTCGATGGCCGAACCTCGGCAGTGAGGACCTGCTCACCCGTCGCATTCATCGGCCACTGCTCGACGTCGACCGTGACACGCTGTTCGCTCCCTGTCGCTTGTATCTGCGTGCACTCGAGAATCGTCGATTCAGAGCCTTCGGTTCCAATACAGAGGTCGTAGGTTCCCTGCTCAGCGGCAACTACGACGGTGATGCTCGCTGGTTGCCACGCTGTAACGTACGTCTGTTCGTTCTCAGATGCGACTACGCCTGGACCTGCGTATTCGATGTCACGTATCTCTGCGCCGTCTACCGCCGCAGTGGCAACTGGAGTGACGCCTGCGGAGACGAGAAGGAACGCCACCAAGAGGGCGTACCCGGACCACGAGGCGTTTCGGAGAGACATGTGTTCGTTCTATGACTGTCGAATCTCTTGGAGTATAATGTTTTGTTTATTTGTCTGAGGGCGCTTTTGAATAACTATTTAACATTCTCTCCACCATTATATTCATATTCTCAATAATGTTCTGTGGGATTTCTCGCGCTCCCCAGACGCCGACGAGATATGGTACGCATCGACGTTCAAAAATATTTCAGAAAAACGTGACTATAATAGATCTATAAATTGGTATGTTGTGTGAAAATGGATTTTGAGACGGCTTGAAATTGGGCTGTAGAATCAATTTAACAGAGATTGAGATATATTCTGTAGTATAAAATTTCTGTAGAGAATAGAAAATAAACATTCTGTTAATATGACTGAAACAGTCGAAACAGTCAGCCGAAACGGTTGTTGTCTGGAAAACTATCGGGACTACTCTCCCCCATTATCTACTCCCCTCGAATACGGCAGAATGCAATGTGCAACACATTCACCCGTCGTTCGCTCGGTGTAACCGGCGCCACGGGCACGCTCGCAGGTTGCACAGACACTGGCGAGATAGACCG
>NZ_LOPV01000382.1 GCF_001469865.1 Haloferax profundi | reverse complement strand
CGAGATCTGCGTGTTCATCGTCTAGATAGACTTCGCGGAAGTCGAGGCCAACTGTGAGGTGACCATTCGGATCGAGGTCGACAAGCAGAACGTCGTGACCTCGCTCGGCTAACTCGCGGGCAGTGTTAAGCGAAATCGTTGTTTTCCCGACGCCACCTTTGAGCGTGTTCAGTGCGACAGCGTTTGGTTGGGTTTCCTGTGACATTGGAGTACACCTGAGTCACCTAAGGTAGCTGAGGTACCTGTGGTTGTGCGGATAGACTCACGCATATCGTATAATATTTCCTGACTCAACTACCTTACCTAAGTCACCTAAGGTACCTAAGGCAGGTAAGGTAGGCACCATTGTACAGCTTGATTCATCTCTGTTATCTATTTGTCTTGGCTCAACTACCTCACCTAAGGAACCTGTGCTGCCTGAGTCACCTCAGGTACCTAAGGTAACTGTGAAAACTAAGCCAACTTAGGTGGTTCCTCGTCTTGGATTGGTGTTCAGAAATGTCTCTGTCCTACCGTCTCTACCTAAGGTAACTTAGCTACCTTAGGTACCTAACCTGCTCCTAATTATATCCGAGACAGAGTCAGTAACTGTCGAAGTTTCAATAGCCTATTTCAAAATAGGCTATTCTGAAATTGGTTATCGCGGTTCGAGATCTCAACAGCCAGTGTCGATCACAGTTCCGGTGAAACCAGGGGAGGTTCGCGAACTGGCCAAACAACTTTGCTGTGGCATCGTGTGGACACTAGTGGAGACAGACTGTGTCACATGCGTCTCCACAATCCCCCCATGACGAGTGATTCGACGGCGCTTGGTCGATGTCCTGATTGCGGCGAAGAGATCGAAGCCTATCAGTCGATTATTGAGTTCGAGGATGGCGATGGGACAACTGGCGTGTTCGCAGAGTGCTATTCATGCGACGAAGTTGTCCGCCCAGAGTGACAAACTGTGCTACGTGCCCACGAGGAGGCCTGTGCTTGAATCCGAACATTGGCCGATTCATCGAAGTGCGTTGTAACGTAGCGCGAAATTTGGTTATAAAGAAGCTTCGAGTAGCGTTACAAACACGGG
>NZ_LOPV01000381.1 GCF_001469865.1 Haloferax profundi | reverse complement strand
TTACCCGAACCTCCCCACAGAAGTCGTCAACGCCCTCAACGAGTTGGGGCAGAACCGTCTTCGGGACGTTGCCCGCTATGCCGAAGAGCTGGCCGAACACAAGGAGCGAGAGGCTCGTCTCAAGGACGAGTCACCGGAAGGCGAGATCGAAGAACGGTCGGACGACCTTCCAGACGATGTCCCCACGAAGGCGACGATCACGGTCAAAGAGATCAACAACAACCGATACTACTACTGGCAGTGGCGAGAGGGAGACAAAATCAAGTCGAAGTATAAAGGCCCAGTCAATCCAGACG
>NZ_LOPV01000380.1 GCF_001469865.1 Haloferax profundi | reverse complement strand
GTGAGTATGGAAGAACCACACTCTGAACTGAAGGCTGATGCCGAGGAGCGAAATAAATCGCCAGACTTCGACTCTCTGACCTCGCCAGAGGAGCTTGTCCGTGGGGAGCGGACACGAGACGATTTTTTTGATGCTGTTCTGGGACTCGCCAATCCAGCGACCGCCAGCGAAGTTGCTGACCTCGCAGGCCACGGCGTTGACGCTGCAAGAGAGTACCTTGAGTGGTTCGAACAGATGGGTATCGTGAAGCAGGTTACCGAGTCGCCGGCCACGTACGAGCGTAACCAATCATACTTGAACTGGCGGCGGGTCCAGACGCTCCAAGATGAGTATTCGTCAGCGGAGTTGCTTGAGTTCTTGAAAACGGAGGCGGCGAGAGTCGAGGAGTTGGCCGAGGAGTTCGATGTCGACTCGCCGGAAGCGGTCTCTATCTCAAAGCACGCATCGGCTACTGACCAATCGATAGAGGATGTTTGGGAGGCTGTTTCTGCGTGGAAGACAGCTCGTCGTCGGGTTGGGCTCCTCGAACGGGCACTAGCAACCGAGTCGAGTGATGCTGCTGATCAACGAACGGCGGTATGACAGGGCAAGATGAGAGTAGTGGATCTAACTCGGTCTCCGGTGCCCCAATTGATTTTGACCGCTTGGAGGTCATCCGAGATAGATTTGCTACTGACGAGCAGTTCACTCAGATCGTTGATCGACCTGAATTCGCCCCTGAACGGCTGGTCTGTGTGTATGATACACGGTTCTACCCGTCGGGTGTTCAAAACGCTCGATTAGAGATTGTCTGGTTCGAGAACGGTGACTTCTCGCTGCACTACCACGAAGATCACGAGCAAGGAGCATTCGATCATCGATGGGACCGTCATCCATCAGACCACAACGCTCGTGACCACATCCATCCCGGCCCAGATGCACCGACACCTGGAGATGATTCATCTCATCCCAGCGATTGGCGTGACGTCCTCTCGATGGCTCTTGCCGAGATTGAAGCCCGCCAGCGTGGATTCTGGGAGGACTGATTCTGCATGCCACCCCTAGGGGTGTGGCAGTGGGGTTTGTCCGGATAGCCTCGCTTAGGTGGAAAAGTGCTAGTATGATTTTGACGACCAACCCGAGTCTATTCTACAGGCAAAGAGGCGGTCTCTCAGGCCGGTGTTCTCGTCTTACTTTCGGCTCTAGGTAGTTCTCGGAAGTAGCAACGGTTGTTGGTGATCCCTGGATTGAATTAATCAAGTCACAGGTGACTGCGGATTGTAGTTCATGCTTATGTGTCTCAAAAAAGTTAGTAATATTGTGTCTCTGGGAGTTAGGAATATTCAGAAGAGATCGAGATACTGGCCGACACTAACGCTCGCATTCATCATTTCGTTCGCAGTCGTGTATGCGGGGCAGTTGCTCATTGATGGAAGCCTATCGAGAGATGCCGGATATCAGACTGCGACTATGGTGAAAAACATTGTCGGCAATGGGTCGGTCGTATTTTCGTGGTTGTTTCATTCTACCCACGCACATTTCATCGAAAACCTCGCTATCTTCTTTCTCACAGGATGGTGGGTCGAGAACCGAGTAGATGACGACCGGTTCATTCTCGGCATTGCTGTCGTTCTTGGGATCGGTGCGAACGTGGCCGCTGCTCTAATCTTCCGAGTTCCTGGTGCAGGAATCAGTGGAATTACAACCGGATTAGGTCTGATGATAGCTCTGGGAGCGTTCGAGGGGTTGTTCGATTCTACCGTTCGTTTGATAAAGGCCATTCCCGAGTTCACACTCTCTGTGTTGTTCGTCCTCTGGAGTGTTGGCGGTCTTGGGCAACTCCCAGCTGGGACTGCTGTCGAAGTCCACATCCTCGGTGCGGTGTTAGGTGGCGCTTGGTATGCAACGGAAAAAATTCGCTATGACTTCGGCCCCCACCAACTCCGGATATAGTCCGTCCTCGGAATCACCGATTCCAACTATTTTCTCTCGTGTTACTGCTATGAATGCTGTGTTGAATATTGACGGTATATCCTGCACGGTCAGTTTGGGTTAACCGCCATTACACACGCCACCCCCTACCCAAGAATACTACCCACGTAAGACTGATTGACAGGTATGCTGATTGACGCGCTCGTCAGAGTGTTCGGGGCCAATCTTCCGATAGTCGGCTTGCTATTTATCGGGATGGCGGTTGAGAAATACTACGTGAGCCGCGTCACAGTGTTCACGAACGTGCTTGCGTTGAATATGTCGTTTTTGAGTCTCGACCAGGCACCGTGGCTCCTTGTTTGGTATGGTGACCTTGGACTACTACTCGGACTGTACGGGTTCGCAGCATACCTCCTGAACGCAAAAACGTCGATTCTGTATAATCTTCCGGCGTACTCGTTGTACTCGTCGTTCCCAGTTTCC
>NZ_LOPV01000379.1 GCF_001469865.1 Haloferax profundi | reverse complement strand
TGGAAGAAAAGCTCGGGCTTGACATCGCGCACTGGGGACCGCGACCCGGGCAAGTGAGCCGATTCATCCGGACAGCCACGATGGAGTACGTCGATGCATATGGTGTCCATCAAAAAGTCGACTTAGATGTCGGACTCAAGCCGTGATACATACCGCGGCCGAGCTTATCACTTTGTGAGTGAGACATTTGATCCGGCCATTCGAAGGTATCGTACTGCACTAGTTGCATACTTGTCTAAATTAATACCACAGTACTCACACCCCGTATGTCGAATGTAAATACTCGAAATAGATGAGATGGGGCGCTCAGTGCTCCCGTTGGGAACTACTGTGGTTGTGTCGATTTTCCACTTTATGATGTTTGCTGATACTTACAACCGACGGAGGATGTAAGTCGAATATCCTGAATCGAGATTCACATCGGTGAGTCTACTAGAGTGGTGTGATTCACACTCGCAGTCGATACAGTTGCTCTCGACCGTGCTCTCCAACGATTTACTTTCGACAGGTGGGGTGTGATTGCAGGGTTTACACACCCCCACCCCGAATTTCCGACGTTCTTGTGAGAGAGTGAATTAAACCTTCAGTGGGCGGGACTACAGTCCCACCCACATCAAAACTGAAAGGCAACTAGTGAGTGGTTTTCAGCGCATATGTGATAATGTTTGCTGCCGAAATAGAGGTGGAAGTCTCCTACCGGGGAGGACCTGACAAAGAACGTCGGAAACGAGGGGTGCGTGTGTGACCCCTGCCAGTCGAAGACACCGATTACGACTTGAAGAACGTCGGAAACGAGGGGTGGGTGGGATGCTATTCGGAGAGGGTTGTCGTCGATTCGTCAACGTTGGCGAATCGGTCGTCCGTCATCGCGATTTCGTGGACGATCTCGAGGTCGT
>NZ_LOPV01000378.1 GCF_001469865.1 Haloferax profundi | reverse complement strand
GTCGGGCCTGTTTCGTGTGTTCTCTCCGCGACGCATCCACCGTGTGACTTACCGGTAGTCTACTCGTCGTCCTCTCCGTCACCCTCCCCCTCGTCGCCGCTACGTCTCGTTTTCCGCCCGCGCGTCCGTCACGTCTTCGAGCGTCTCGTCCGAGACGGTCGCAGAGATACGGACGCCGACGAGACTGATGACGATACCCGCGAGGATGAACAACACCAGTCGTTGCACTGGCGATAGTTCGAGTCGTCCGAAAAGGACGAGGTGTGCGAGTTCACCCTGTCGTTCGAGGAGGAACCCCGCGAACCCGCGGAGGACCAACCCGATGGCGATGACGCCGAACGGGAGGTTCATGTACGAGGTGGAGACGACTTCGTTGCCGATGAGTTCGTCGAGGAGGCGTCCCGCACTGGCGGTGAGTGCCGCGAGCGCCAACCACGGGACAGTGTGGTAGACGAACAGGAGCGACGGGACCAGCAGTTCCTCGCTGGTGTTCTCCGGGTTACGAATCGCCAGCGCACCGAGGAACAGACCGACGATAGCCAGTCCCGCGGCGACGGCGTAGGTGACGACTGACACCTGTCCGGAGTAGAGTGCGTCGCGGACCTGTTCGGGTGCGTTCGAGAGGAACTCGTCGATTGCGAGCCCCTTGTAGAGGAGAACCGCACCGAGAAGCGCTGCGAGTCCTGCCAACGCGACTGCCGGCGTGAACTGCACGAGTAACAACGGCAAGAGTAGCAACCCGACGCCGACGGGAACGAGGACCGTCGAACGCAACTCCTCGTCGGCGAGGAACTGCTTGAGTAGGTAGTACGTCGATTCGATGTCGTGTGCCTGCCGAACGACGACGCGGTCGACGGCGTCGACGCGCAGTCTGCTCTCGACGACGGGGACGAGTCGTTCGTCTTCTGCGCTGTCGATGACGACGACAGCGGACTCCACGTCGTACGTCGCAACCAACTCGTCGAGTTGGACTGCGACTGCTCTGTCTGCACCGACCGCCGTCTCACTGGTCCCCGAGATGACGGCGACTTCGGCATCCTCACGTTCGTCCCGGAGTTCCCGAGTGACGCGCAAGGCTTCGAGAAGGCAGTTGACGCTCGAATCCTCGGGGTCGGCGAGGCCGACGTCGGTGACGAGCGACCGAACTGCTTCCCACCCGACGACGGGCGTCGAGAGTCCGGACTTTCGGCCGATATCGTTCGCCCGGTCGACACAGAGGACGAGCGTTGTCACGTGGAAGATGAATGCAGTCGCGGGCTAAAAAGCCTCCCAGTCGTCAGAAGCGAAACGAAAAGCCGTCGTCCACGTCGAGCGACGAAGCGATGCCCGCTCCGAAGGCGTACGCTACGCCCTCGGCGCCACCGCGGAGTCGCTCGGCGAGACCGACTTGCGGGGTGAACTCCTGAACCGAAACCTCGTCTCGGTCGAGGAGTTCGGCGAGTCTGTCTTCGACGTCGTCGCGCGTCCCGAGTGAGTCGACGAGTCCGAGTTCGTGTGCCTCGTCGCCGAGGTAGACTCGCGCTTCGGTATCCCGAATCGTCTCGGGGTCCATGTCGCGGCCTTCGGCGACGCGTTCGACGAAGTCCTCGTAGTAGTCGTCGATGAGGCCTTGCAGGTAGGCGCGTTCGTCTTCGGAGGGTTCTTTCAGGACGTTCCCGGCGTCTTTGTACTTCCCTGCTGCGAACCGCTCGTAGGAGATGCCGACTTTGTCCGCGAGTTCAGACGCGTTGACCGACGACCCGATGACACCGATCGACCCGACGATGCTCGCGTCGTGCGTCCACAACTCGTCGCACCCGCTGGCAATCCAATAGCCACCGGAAGCGCACACGTCGGTGGCGTAGGCGACGGTCGGGCCGTCGAATTCGGCCGCGGCGCGTCGGATATCGTCGCTCGACAGCACCTCGCCGCCGGGCGTGTTGAGTTTGATGAGGAGTGCTTCGGCGTTCTCGTCGTCCGCAGCGGCGTCGATTTGTTCGACGATATCGTCTGCGGGCGTCCCACTCCCTCGACCCGGTATCGGCCCAGACCCACCGTCGCGGGAGATGGGTCCTTCGACGGCGACTTCGGCCACATCGTAGGAGGGGAACGCCGACGCTGCGAGTCTGCCACCGACGCGGAGTGCGACGACGACAGTCCCGACGACCAGAAGGACGCCGAAGAGGTCGGCGAGGTCAGTCGGAACCGAGAAGAAGAGCACCCAACCGACGAGTGCTGCGAGCACGGTCACGACGAGTACGACAGCGAGTCGGAAGAGACGCGTGAGTTGGTCCGTCACGGTGAGTCACCCATACCTGTGGCTCCGGGCGCGGGCGCTATAAAAATGACACGTCGCGTGTGCGACGAAGAGAGAGAAGTAAACCGAGCTTAGAGCAGACCGGCCTTCTGCAGCTTCATGAGGTCCTCGGTCTCGAGGGTCTCGCCTTCCTTGAACTTCTGGTAGATCTCCTCGGCCTCGGCCTTTGCGGCCTCGCGCTCTTCGGCACGGGAGTCCTTGCGCTGGCGCTCTTCCTTCTTGTCGAGTTCGCGGAGGCGCTTCTGGACGCGGACGAAGTCCTCGTGGTGGCGGTCGGCCGCTTCCTGGGCCTCGACGAAGAGCTCGTGCATCTCGTCGGCCTTGTCACGGATGTCGTCGGCCTCGCGGTAGGCCTCGATCATCTGGTTGTGGTGCTCTTGGGCGTCGTCAGCGAGTTCGGTGACTTTCTGGTGGTGCTGGGACGCTTCGGAGCGGACCTCTTCGGCCTCGGCGATGAGCTCTTCGAGGTCACCGCTCTCTTCGACCTTGTCCTTCTTCTGACGAAGTTCGTCGCGCTTGTTCTCGATCTTCTCGATGAGTTCGCGCTCGTCTTCTGTCGAGAGAACTTCGGTCTGCTGGCGGAACTCGAGTTGCTCGATCTCCTCTTTGAGCTCGTCGATGTCCTTGCCGTCGTCGAGTTCGAGGTCGCTCTTCATCTCGTCGACCTCGTCGAACAGCTCGTTCGCCTTGGCGTTGAGCTCGTTGCGCTTGTTCTTGTGCTCCTGCACCTGCGAGTTCATCTCGTCGCGCTGCTCGCGGTGCTTCTGCGCCTCGTCGACCTTCTCGCGAGTCATCGCGTTGAGGTCGTCGCGCTTGGAGGCGCGTTCAGAAGCCATCTGGTTCAGTTCGTTGCGGCGGTCACGGAGTTGACCGGCAAGTTTGATGAGTTCGCCTTTCGAGCCGCTCTCGAGCTTTTCTTCTTGGAGATCGATGTTTCGTGACTCTTCGAGTTCCTGGACGTCGAACTCGGCAAGCACTTCCTGCTTCGTTACCATGCGTAATCAATCCTCGATACCATCACCGCTCCGGGCGTGGCGGCTGCTCGTTGGAGTGCAATCGACCGTGGATAAGAATTCCCGATCATTCTGCGTGCTATGCCGCCGGAACGCCGGAGGCGCTCAGGTACATGTTCATACAAGCGTCTGGCTAATAAATACTTCGGTGACTATTCGGGTGAAAACAGTTACCACACCGCTCGTACCCGGCGTATTTGCCATGTTACCCATTACCATAGAAGTATATAAAAAGCGCTCGAATCGAGGGTGCTAAACCGACCCATCACGCACGGCACAGCATGGACGAGGTCATCCGCGCCCGCGGGCACGAACACGTGCGCGCCGAACACGTGAGTACGTTCGAAGTGACGAGTGACGATTGGTTGACCCCTGCTGGTGACTGCATTCTCGCCATCGAGGCCGACCGAACGCCCGCCGACTTCGCCGACGAGTTCGTCGACGCGTGCCAGACCCACGACGCGACTATCGCTGTGACCGTGACCGTGGAGACAGGTGAGCAGACGTACGAGCAGACCGTTCGCGGGCGAGGCCACCCCGACTTGACCTTCGACGGCGACCGAAGCATCGTCTTCCGGACGAGTGACTACGTCGACGACCGAACCGGGATGGTCGGAGCCGACCACGCGGCGGACGGGTTCGACGACGAACTCGTCGCAGCGCTGGCATCGGGTGCCGACCTCACGCTCACGATTCGCGTCGAATAACACCGGAGAGTGCTTTTCACCGTCGGGTCGTAACTGCTTCTCATGCCCGAAGAACCCTCTGAAAACATCAGTGGTGGCCCTGCCGGAGGTGGCCGAGACGCCGTCTTCGAGGCGGCGACGTCCGAAGGTGCGACCCGTGCAGAAGTCGTGGTCGACCGACTCGGTGACCTGTACTGGCGGAAAGCCTACGGCGGACAGGGTGGCTTCGAGTGTCTCGTCCGAACGATTCTCAGCCAGAACACGAGCGACAAGGCCAGCCAACCCGCACACGACGAGTTGATGGCTCGTTACGGTGACAGTTCGACAGACGATTCGAGTGAGACTGTCTCGCGAGAACACGACCTCGCCGAATCACTCGCCGCCGCGGACCGCGACGAACTCGTCGACGCGATTCGCTCGGCCGGTCTCTACAACCAGAAGTCGAGCCTCATCATCGGCGTCGCCGAGGACGTGCTGGCCGACTTCGGGAGCGAAGCAGACTTCGACCGCTACGTCCGCGACGCCGACCCGTCAGAGGTCCGTGACCGACTGCTGGAGATGAAGGGTGTCGGCCCGAAGACGGCAGACTGCGTCTTACTCTTCGCGGGCGGACGCGGTGGTGTCTTCCCCGTCGATACGCACGTCCATCGAATCACCCGTCGCATCGGCCTCGCACCCGCTGACGCCGACCACGAGACGGTCCGGGAGTATCTCGAACACGACGTCCCGGCGGAGAAGTGCGGGTTCGGCCACACCGCGATGATTCAGTTCGGCAGAGAGTACTGTACGGCGCGAAAGCCTGCGTGTCTCGACGGGACAGACGAGTGTCCGATGGCGGACGTGTGCGACAGAGTCGGTGTCGATTCAGAGACGATGACCGTCGTCGACCCCTCCTCGGTAGACAACTAACACGCCTTCGTCTTCAGGCCACTCACCGGCGACCCGTCGTCTTCGTAGGACGAATCGAACCCAGACGGTTCGAACATCGGGAGGTTCATCGAGTAGTCGTAGACGACGCTGAACCGCGAGAACGGGTTGGAGAGGAACTCCGTCGCGGGGCCGACGCCGTCGAACGCGACACCGGCGCGGAGTTGGATGATAGACTCGTTGCCGATACCGCCGCTCGCTTCCATCCCGAATCCACCCGCTTCACCGAGGTTCTCGAACATCGAGAGGAAGACCACGAGGTCGATGCTGGCACCCTCACTCCCGATGTCGAACTGGTGACCCTCGCCGGGGAAGCACGGCGAAGTTGGTCCACTCGCCGCAGCGACGGGCGCAGTCGCGACTACGGCCACCAGCACGAACGTCACTCCGAGACGAGTCGCAGCGTGCATACTGTCGCTTCTTCGTTCTGATAATTAAGCGTACGCTGCTATTCTCAGGACTGATACGGTTCGGCCGACCGACTGGTTTCCTCGGCGGGGTTATTCTCTGCCGGCCAACTGGTCGACGAGTTCGTCGAGGACGGCGTCTGCGCTAGCGAGGTTCGTCGCGAGCGGTGTCTGGTGAACGTCACAGATGCGCAGGAGTGCGGTGATGTCGGGTTCGTGGGGTTGTGCAGTCAGTGGGTCGCGGAGGAAGATGACGCCGTCACAGGTCTCACTCGCTATCTCCGCACCGATTTGCATGTCGCCGCCGAGTGGCCCCGACTGCTTGCGTTCGATGTCGAGTCCCGTCGCGTCGATGAGTCGCTGTCCCGTCGTCCCCGTCGCCATGAGTTCGAACTGTTCGAGGTCATCCTTTCGTTCCTCGGCGAACTCGATGAGGTCCGGTTTCTTTTCGTCGTGGGCGATAAGCGCGAGGCGCATGGCTGTCACTCGTTCGAGAGTGATGATTAATGTTCGCCCGGTGACGACCGAGAAAACCGGTCTGTGCCGAGAGCGACGTCGCTACTTGAAGCGGAACGTCTCGAGGTTCTTCGGCGCGAACGTCCGCATGTTGTAGTTGTGGTAGAGCGCCGACGAGAGGTCCTGCACGGAGCGTTCGTCACCGTGGACACACAGCACTTTCTCGGGACGGGGGTTCATCGTCTTGATGAAGTTCTCGAGGCCCTGTCGGTCGGCGTGACCGGAGAACCCGTCGACCGTCTCGACGTCCATCTTGAGTTTCAGGGTGTTCGAGCGACCCGTGTTGTCGCGGTCGTTGACAGGAATCTCGTCCCATCCGTTCTGGATGCGACGACCGAGCGTCCCCTGTGCCTGGTATCCGACGAACACCAGTCGGGATTTCGGGTCGGGGCCGAGGTGGCGGAGCCACGACATGATGGGACCGCCGGTGACCATCCCTGAGGTGGAGAGGATGATAGCCTGGTCGCCGTCGGCGACGTCCTGTCGCTCTTCTTCGCCGCCGTCGATGTGGTTGAACTCCTCGGCGAGGAACGGATTTTCGTCCTCGTGGAAGATGCGGTCACGGAGTTCGTCGCGGAGGTACTCGGGATAGGTCGTGTGGATGGCCGTCGCCTCCCAAATCATCCCGTCGAGGTGGACGGGCATCTCCGGAATCTTTCCGTCGCGCATCGCCTGTTCGAGGACGAGCATAATCTCCTGTGACCGACCGACTGCGAACGCCGGGATGACGACCTTTCCGCCGCGGTCGTACGTCTCGTTGATGACTTCGATGAGTCGCTCTTCGGAGTCTTCCTGGTCGGTCTGGTAGTCGTTGCGACCACCGTACGTGGATTCGAGGACGAGCGTCTCGACGCGCGGGAAGTCGTTGACAGCGCCGTTGAACAAGCGCGTGTCGTCGTAGTGGATGTCACCGGAGAACGCGACGTTGTAGAGGCCGTCGCCGATATGGAAGTGCGAGACGGCAGAGCCGAGGATGTGACCCGCGTTGTGGAACGTGAGTTTCACGTCCGGGGCGATGTCGGTCACGTCGCCGTATTCGAGCGGGATGGTATGCTTGATGGCCTCGCGAACCATCTCGGATTCGTACGGCGGCGCACGACCTTCTTTGGACGCCACGTCGAGGTAGTCGAGCGTCAGGAGACCCATGAGGTCACGGGTGGGTTCGGTCGTGTAGATGGGGCCGTCGTAGCCGTACTTGAACAGGAGCGGAATCAGTGCCGAGTGGTCGAGGTGAGCGTGGGTGAGGACGACGGCGTCGAGAGAGTTCGCGCCCGACCCGAGTGCTTCGGGGACTTGGAGATACGGGACGTCGTCGGACCCGGGCTTGTCACCACAGTCGATGAGGATGCGTGTCTCGGGCGTCGAGAGAATAAAGGAAGCGCGCCCGACTTCGCGGCAACACCCGAGCGTCGTGATGCGGACCCACTCGTCGTTGGAGAGTTGCTCGCGGTGAATCTGTCGCCCAGTCCGTTCGAGGATTCGGCGACGGTCCTCACGTTCTTGTTTCAGGAAGTTGCGGACGTTCGAGACGGTCGAAGACTCGATCGGTGGTGTGCGAACGACTTCGGGTGTCCAGCCGACTTCCTGGGTAATCTCTCGGAGGGTCGACCCGTGCCGGCCGATGACCATCCCTGGCTTCTGCGCCTCGATGACGACTTCGCCCGTATCGACGTGGAAGTCGAGGTCGGTGACGCCTGCTTCCTCCGGAATCACGTCCAGAATTTTCGGTTCGGCCTCGCGCGGGTCGGACAACACGTCCGGGTCGGGTCGAACCGTGATTCGCTTTCGAAGCTTACTCGCCAGTTTCCGGATGAGGTCGCCGTTCTTGGCGAACTTCTTGGGGTCACGTGTGTAGACGACGAGTTCGGGACCCTCGTACTTGACGTCGGAAACCGAGATGTCGCGCGGAAGTTCGTTCGTAATCTCTGCCTTCAGATTCTCGAGTTGTTTATCTACGGAGCTCATAGTTACGAGCGACCCACCCGGTCCAGCGCCGGTAGGTCTCGGGACCCGCTGCCTCAGGAGTGGTAACGCGAGACGGTCCACACGTGGTGGTTCCGTTCTCGGGCGACTGCGAAGAGAGCATAGTGAACTGAATACGGTGGAATCTCGACCGCGGGAAGAGGCAGGGAAAACCCGCTTATCCGGATGTACCGTGTCGTCACTATAAAACCCTTCGCAAAACCGAAGCATATCGCCGCCTTTCGGAGTGACATGGAACTCACGCCAGCGGCCGTGACCGACGAACATCGATGGGTTCGCGAACGGGCGGACACCATCGTCCCACTCATCAACGAGACTCGTCGCCGACTCGGGGAATTGTTCGACACGCGCGTGGGCGAAGTCGACGAAGCAGCCTATCTCGCCGCCGTCGACGAGGTGTTCGCCGAGGGAGACGTCGGCGTCAACGTCGCCGCCTACGTCCGTATCCTCCGCGAACTCGACGTCGAAGACGACTACCCGGGGTTCGTCGTCGACGAGGTGCTCGGCCGGAAACTCGCAGCGACCATCGCCGGCGGCGACCCGTTGGGCCTCCTCGCGGAAGCGACGTTCCACTTCGCCGACGTCGCCGTCCACAACGACGGTCCTGCCGGACTGGACGATTTAGATGCCGCGCTCGCAGCAGGGTTCCAGACGATACTTCCCGGGTGGTCGTGGCGTGAGCGCGACTCGCCGTTCGACAGTACACTCTAACGGAACGGGACGTTCGGAGAGTCAGTCAGGTCCGCTCGAAAAGTAAAGTGAAAAGTCAGCCGAGGGGTGCCGGTTACCACTCGACTCGTATCGGACCGTTCGACCACTCGGACTCCGACTGTGAGACGAGTTCGTCTAATCGGGCACGAAACGCACCGACGCACTCCTCGCACGCGGTGACGTACGAGAGGACGCCGTCTTCGTACTCCGCCATCACCCCACGAGGGACCCGGCGCGTCGTCCGTTCTGGGCCCATTCGACCGACACCTCGCGTGATGGGGTCGCCCAACCCCGGGAGGTGTCTGCCGTGGTCTGCGCTCCACCGCGCGTACGACGAGAGTTTGTCACGGATGCGACGTTCTCGGGGCGTGAGTCGCCCCGAAAGGTCGACGAACCGGTCCCACGTCTCGACCGTGTACTCGTCGACGACGCCGTGTTCGACCGCATCGTCCAGTCGCGCCACCACCGCGTCGAACTCGTTTCGTTTGCCAGATGGCACCCAGAGTTCGACCCGGACCGGCCGGCTCGTTCGAGTCGGACGCTCACCGCTCTTGGTACTGTCTATTGCTAACACGCCAACCACCAGTTCTGGGGTACGATACCCCACGATATGTAACTATGCGTCGTTCTGAACGTACGACACTCGGCCGAGATTGGTGATAGAAGAGACAGGTGTCACGTCGATATCTGGCGCTGTGGTCGACCGACGAGTGTCGTCTTCGGTGCCGCACCCCCTTCGGGGCGTTTAAGGGTTCGCTACGGCTACCGATGGGCAATGAGCGACGAGCAGGAACTCGGTATCACCGAGTCGAAGCAGTACAACACGGGCGAGTGGTACGCCGAGGTCGTCCAGAAGGCGGGCCTCGCGAACTACGGACCCGAGGGCATGAGCGGATTCATCGTCACGCGACCGCGCGCGTACGCCCTGTGGGAGCGAGTTCAAGGGTACCTCGACGGCCTGTTCAAGGACACCGGCGTCCAGAACGCGTACTTCCCGCTTTTCATCCCCGAGAGCTATCTCGAACGCGAGAAGGACATCGTCGAAGGGTTCGACCCCGAAGTCGCGTGGGTCACGCACGCGGGCCGAGAGGAACTCGAAGAACGTCTCGCCGTCCGTCCGACCTCCGAGTCTATCATCGCACCCTACATGGCACAGTGGGTCCGTAGCCACCGGGACCTGCCCCTCCGTGTGAACCAGTGGGCCTCCGTCGTTCGCTGGGAGGCGACCGAGACGAAACCGTTCTTCCGGACGAAAGAGTTCCTCTGGCAGGAGGGCCACACCGCACACGCCACCCACGACGACGCGTGGGACGAGACGATTACCCGCCTCGACCAGTACGAGTCCGTCTACGAGGACTTGCTGGCGATTCCAGTCCTGCGCGGCGCGAAACCAGACCACGACAAGTTCCCCGGCGCGCACACGACGACGACGGTAGAAGCACTCATGCCCGACGGCAAATCGGTGCAGGCAGGAACCTCGCACCACCTCGGAACCGGGTTCGCAGAAGCGTTCGACCTGACGTACACCGACGAAGACGAGGAGACGCAAGTCGCACACACCACCTCGTGGGGCCTCTCGTGGCGCTCGCTCGGCGCACTCATCATGACGCACTCTGACGACCAGGGTCTCGTCTTGCCCCCGACGGTCGCCCCCGAACAGGTCGTCATCGTCCCCATCTGGCAGGCAGACACCCAAGAGAAGGTCCTCGAATACGCCGAGGGAATCGCCGAGGAACTCGAAGATGCCGGCGTCCGCGTCGAACTCGACGACCGCGACGAACGCAACCCCGGGTTCAAATTCAACGAGTGGGAACTCAAGGGCGTCCCCGTCCGCTTCGAAATCGGCCCGAACGAAGTCGACGACGACGTCGTCACCGCCGTCCACCGACCCGACGGCGAGTCGGTCGAACTCGACCGCGAGAACATCGCAGAGGCCGTCTTCGAGCAGTTCGACGAAGTCTACGCGAAACTCTACGCCGCCGCCGAGGAGAACCTCGAAGCGAACGTCCGCGAAGCGTCCTCGCGCAACGAGATTCTCGGAACCATCGGCCAACACGGTGGGTACGTGAAGGCACCGTGGTGTGGCGAGGAGTCGTGCGAAGAGGAAATTAAAGAGCAAATCGCCGCGGAAATCGTCATGGTTCCCCTGAACGACGAAGAAAGTGAGATTCACCACGACGAAGACTGCGCCGTCTGTGGTGAGACCGCAGAAGAGACCGCGTACTTCGCAAAGTCCTACTGAACCGACAGTAGAAGAGTCCTACACGGTCTTTCGTATTCTTCGTCACACGTCGAAGTGTGTTTAGTGTCTATACCAATACTCGATATGTCCTTATATGATATTGTAACACCCTTATGGTTTCAGGAAAAGTTGCTTATGGGGGTAGTGAATCTACTGAGGTATGACCAAGCCACACATAGACGCACCCTCTGCTCGTTGCGGGTTGGCCGACCCGACGGACGAGCGCTCGAACTGCGGCGTTGGGGCCGTCGTAGACCTCGAAAACGGCTCCTCGCACCGAGTCGTCGCAGACAGTCTCGAACTCCTCGAAAACCTCGAACACCGCGGCACCACCGGGGCCGAGGAGAACACTGGCGACGGCGCTGGCATCCTGTTTCAGCGTCCAGACGCCTTCTTCGACGCCGTCGTCGACGGTGACCTGCCCGACCTGTACGCCGTCGGGTCGGTGTTCATGCCAACCGACGAAGAAGTCCGCGAACGCGTCTCGGCGGTTGTCGAAGACTCGCTCGAAGAACACGGACTCGACGTCTTCCACTGGCGCGACGTGCCCACGGACAACTCAGGGCTCGGCGCGACTGCGCTGGAGTCGGAACCAGACGTCTGGCAGATGCTCGTCGAACCCGCAGACGAGATGGACGAAGACGCGTTCGACCGAGCACTCTACGTGGGTCGACGCGCCGCCGAGAAGGCCGTCGCAAACCTGACCCTCGACGGTGTCGGTCGCTTCTACGTCTGCTCGCTGGACCGCAAGACCCTCGTCTACAAGGGACTCCTCACGGCCGAGCAACTGCCCCAATACTACCCTGACCTCGCCGACGAACGGTTCGA
Organism: Haloferax profundi; assembly: GCF_001469865.1. Taxonomy (GTDB): domain Archaea; phylum Halobacteriota; class Halobacteria; order Halobacteriales; family Haloferacaceae; genus Haloferax; species Haloferax profundi. Next base: position 26,488 of record NZ_LOPV01000378.1, on the reverse strand, counting down.
GACCGAACTGGCACTCGTCCACGCCCGGTTCTCGACCAACACGCTGGGCGCGTGGCACCTCGCCCACCCGTACCGACAGGTCATCCACAACGGCGAGATAAACACCATCCGCGGTAACGTCAACTGGATGCGTGCGCGTGAGACGGACCTTCAGAACGCCGCGTTCGGCGACGACATCGAGACGCTCAAGCCGATTACGAAGGCCGACCAGTCCGACACCGCGAGCGTCGACAACGTCGTCGAACTGCTCCTCAAGAGTGGTCGCGAACTCCCGCACGTCCTTCGGATGCTCATTCCCGAAGCGTACCGAAACGACGACGCCATGGACCAGTCGCGCCGCGACTGGTACGACTTCCACGCCTCGCTGGTCGAACCGTGGGACGGTCCCGCACTCGTCGCCGCAACCGACGGTGACCGCATCGCGGCGGTCCTCGACCGCAACGGCCTCCGCCCGTGTCGCTACGAAGTGACGACGGACGGACGCCTCATCGTCGCCAGCGAAGTCGGCGCACTCGACACCGACCCCGCCGAACTCGAATCGCGCGGGCGACTCCGCCCCGGTGAAATCTTCATGGCCGACCCCGAGGAGGGGCGCGTCATCCCCGACGCCGAAGTGTTCGACTCGCTCACCGACGACAAGTACGGCGAGTGGGTCGAAGAACAACAGCGTCACCTCGACGATATCGCCGACCACACCGACACGAACGCCCGCGGCAACGTCAAGCAACTTCGCGCCACGCAGGCGGCGTTCGGCTACACGCACGACCAACTCAACCACATGATAGAACCCATGGCCCGCGACGGGAAGGACCCCGTCGGGTCGATGGGTGACGACACGCCGCTGTCGGTCCTCTCCGAGTTCAACCGGCCGCTTTTCACCTACTTCAAGCAACTGTTCGCGCAGGTGTCGAACCCGCCGATAGACTACATCCGCGAGAAGTTGGTGACGAGTCTAGAGTCGCGGCTTGGCTTCCAGCGCAACCTCCTCGACGAGTCAGAGGACCACGCGCGGCAACTCGTCCTCGACTCGCCCGTCCTCACGGACGCGCAGACGGCCGCCATCAAGGACATGGACGGCGACATGACGAGCACCGTCGTCGACATCACCTACGAACGCGGCGAGGACCTCCGCGACGCTATCGAGTCGGTACGCGACGCCGCCGCAGAAGCCATCGAAGACGGCGCGGACATCGTCGTCCTCTCCGACCGGAACGTCGGCCCTGACCGGGTCGCTATCCCGAGTCTCCTCGCGACGGGCGCGGTCCACCACAGTCTCGTCCGCAACGGCCTGCGCAACCGCGCTGGCCTCGTCGTCGAATCCGGTGACCCCCGCGAGGTTCACCACCTCGCGACCCTCGTCGGGTACGGCGCGGGCGCGGTGAACCCGTACCTCGCGTACCAGACCATCGGTGACATCGTCGCCGGCCCCGACGGGGCAGACGAAGGGGCCGCAATCGAGGCGTACATCGGAGCCCTCGAAGACGGCCTCCTCAAGACGATGGCCAAGATGGGTATCTCGACGGTCGAAAGCTACCGCGGTGCCCAAATCTTCGAAGCGGTCGGCCTCAGTTCCGACTTCGTCGCCGAGTACTTCGAAGGGACCGAGATTCGCACGGAAGGTATCGGCCTCGACGTCATCGAAGGCGACCTGCTCACTCGCCACACCGCCGCGTTCGGCGCAGACCCCAAACTCGAACGGCAGGGTGAGTACGAGAACCGCTCCAGTGGCATCCACCACGGCTGGAACCCCCAGACCGTCGGAACGCTCCAGCAGGCCGTCCGCGCCGGCGACTACGAGAAGTACAAGGAGTTCGCCGGGTTGGTCAACGACCAGTCTGAGGACTTGCTGACGCTCCGTGGTCTCCTCGAATTCGACCCCGACCGCGAACCGGTCGACATCGACGACGTCGAACCTGTCGAGTCCATCGTCAAGCGGTTCTCGACGGCCGCGATGTCCCTCGGTAGTCTCTCGCCCGAGGCACACGAGAACAACTCCATCGCGATGAACCGCATCGGCGGCAAGTCCAACTCCGGAGAGGGTGGCGAACCGCCAGAGCGCTTCGGCACCGAGAAGGAGTGCAACGTCAAGCAGGTCGCATCCGGCCGCTTCGGTGTCACCTCACACTACCTCTCGTCCGCCGACGAGATTCAAATCAAGATGGCACAGGGGTCGAAGCCCGGTGAGGGCGGCCACCTCCCCGGCAAGAAGGTCAACGAGATGATTGCGCACGTCCGCTATGCGACGCCGGGCGTCGGTCTCATCTCTCCGCCACCCCTGCACGACATCTACTCCATCGAAGACCTGAAGCAACTCATCTTCGACCTGAAGTCCGCCAACCCCGACGCCGACATCAACGTCAAACTCGTCTCCGAGGCCGGTATCGGCACCATCGCCGCCGGCGTCTCGAAGGCGAAAGCCGACGTCGTACACATCTCTGGCTACGACGGTGGGACCGGTGCGTCGCCGAAGACGTCCATCAAGAACGCAGGCCTCCCGTGGGAACTCGGCCTCGCCGAGGCGAACCAGATGCTCCGCGCGACGGGACTCCGCTCTCGTATCCGCGTGTCCGTCGACGGCGGCATGAAGACCGGCCGCGACGTGGCAGTCGCTGCCCTCCTCGGCGGCGAAGAGTACGTCTTCGGGACGGCCTCACTCGTCACGTCTGGCTGTGTGATGGCCCGGCAGTGCCACGAGAACACCTGCCCGGTCGGTGTCGCCACGCAGGACGAGAACCTGCGCCGGCGCTTCCCCGGCCAACCCGACCACGTCATCAACTACATGACGTTCATCGCGCAGGAACTCCGCGAGATTATGGCCGAACTCGGCTTCACCTCACTCGACGAGATGATTGGCCGTCCGTCGCTCCTCCGCCAAATCGAGTCGGACCACGAGAAGGCGAAGCACCTCGACCTCTCGGCGGTCCTCGCGGAACCCGAATCCGGCGCGCGCCGGAAGACCGAAGACCAGGTCCACGCGGACGTGGACACGCACGTCGACCACAAACTCATCGACGAAGCGAGTAGCGCTATCGACGACGGCGAACCCGTCGTCATCCGCCGCGAACTCTCGAACGTCGACCGCGCCGTCGGTGCGATGCTCTCGAACCGTATCTCGAACACCCACGGTGGCGCTGGTCTGTCGGACGACACCATCCGCTGTGAGTTCTCCGGCATCGCCGGCCAGACGTTCGGTGGGTTCCTCGCGAAGGGCGTCACGATGCGCCTCACCGGGGCCGCGAACGACTACGTCGGCAAGGGTCTCTCCGGTGGCCGTGTCATCGTCCAGACGCCCGCCGAGGCCAACTACGCCGCCGACGAGAACATCCTCATCGGCAACGTCGCACTCTACGGTGCCACGCAGGGCGAGTGTTACGTCAACGGCCTCGCCGGCGAACGCTTCGGCGTCCGCAACTCCGGCGTCCAAGCCGTCGTCGAAGGCGTCGGCGACCACGGGTGTGAGTACATGACCGGTGGCGTCGTCGCCGTCCTCGGCGAGACGGGTCGCAACTTCGCCGCAGGCATGTCCGGCGGCGTCGCCTACGTCTACGACCCAGACGACGAGTTCGCCGCGAAGACGAACACCGGCATGGTGACGCTCGAAGACCACCTCGACCAGTCCGACGAGAAGATGCTCACGCGTCTGGTCGAGAACCACCACGCGTACACGGACTCCGACCGCGCAGCAGCACTGCTGGACGACTGGCAGAACGCGCTCGACGACTTCGTGAAGGTGATGCCCGACGCATACGCCGAGGTCATCGCCGAAGACGCGCAGCAAGACGTTCGGTCCGAACTGCCTCCGAAAGCGGGTGCAATCGTCGACACCGCAGCCGACAGAGTCGGTGCCGCGACCAGCGACGACTGAACGACACGTCGACTCCCGACCGTTTTTTCGACGAACTGTGGCGACCAGCGTCGCCAGTGTTGTTCTCTCGTCGAGACGGTCGTAGACTGGTCCCCCTCTTCGAATCTGTAATTGGTTAGAAATCGTCAACGAGCCTATAAGTGTCGACACGCCATACAGAGGGGTATGAGTGACGCCGAAGCTCCCGAAGGGCGCATCGACGAGACGACCACGTGGCCAGACTTGGCGATTGGCCTCTACGACCGACTCACTGGACGCAACGCCGAGATTACCTACGCGTTCGACGACATGGCTATCGACGTTCCGAGCGGTACTGGCGAGGACGCCGAACACGCCCACTGGCGACTCGACGGAACTGTCCGAGTCACCACTCGTGAGCGAAAGTAATCTGGTCGCGCCACTGTCGGTCGACACGGAAGACCTCACTCTGTCCGTTGCAGGCGTGTCGATGCCTGTCTATTCGACCGGAGACCGGCTGTTCGTGGAAGTGCCGACGGTGTGGAGTGCGCTCCGGGCCGTTCGTGCTGCCGACGTCGACATCGACGACGTCACCCGAGTGTTGACCACGACAGCGTTGACGACTGAAGTCAGGGTCCGAGGACGGACCGTCGCTGTCGTGGGGACTGGTTCCCATCCGGGCTTCGTCTCTCGCAAACTTGGTATCGCCCCGGCAGAGTTCCGGGTCGGTGGCGCGCTCACAGCACTCGGCGATGGCGTGAGTGCCACCGTAGAGCGGGTCGCTTCGATGCTCCGCTGAGACCATTACAGCAGGTCCGGCAGGTGGCGACTGACCGACATCGACGCCCCCAACTCCTTTTAACACACACCGCCGAGAGCATCCGATGTGCCCCGCGAATACGACAAACTGGTTCGTGACGATATCCCCGAGATAATCCGCGAATCCGGCGAGACACCCGTCGTTCACGTCGCCGACGCCGACGACTTCGACCGTCGACTCGGCGAGAAACTGGTCGAAGAAGCCGAAGAGTTCGCCGAGTCGGGAGCAGTCGAAGAACTCGCCGACGTGTTCGCCGACGTGTTCGCCGTCGTGGATGCGATTCTCGCGCGGCGTGAGAGCGACTGGGACACAATCCGTGACCTCGCTGCCGAAAAAGCGGCTGAACGCGGCGGGTTCGACGATGGAATCGTCCTCGAACGCGTCGAAGAGGGACGGCCAGACGCCCGCTGACCCCCGCCCCGGCCTGACAGTCGGCCACCGCCGCCGATTCTCCCACGTTTTTCACCGCGCACCCCTTCGGCCCAGATATGGACAATGCGCTCGTCATCGGCGGCACCCGCTTCATCGGCCGTCACCTCGTCTCGGACCTCCTCGACCACGACTACGACGTGACCATCTTCAACCGCGGGAACCACGACAATCCCTTCAGCGACGACCCGCGCGTCCAGCACGTTCAGGGTGACCGAACCGACGACGAAGCCCTCCGCACGGCGAAACTGACCGTCGAGCCCGACGCCGTCTTCGACTGCGTGGCGTACAAACCACGCGAAGTCGCCACTGCGGTCGATATCTTCACCGACGTCGACGCCTACGTCTACATCTCCAGTGGGGCGGCCTACGGCACAGAAGAGATTCCGAAGCGCGAGGGCGTCACGGAACTCTGTGACTGTACCGACGAGCAAGCGACCGACGACTCCCACGAGAGTTACGGCCCGCGGAAGGCAGAAGGTGACCGCGTCGTCTTCGAGGCGGCGTCGCGCGGCATCGACGCGATGTCGGTCCGGCCGTGTATCGTCTACGGCCCGCACGACTACACCGAGCGACTCGACTACTGGATCGACCGCGTGCTGAACTACGACCGAGTCGTCGTCCCCGGCGACGGCACGAACATCTGGCACCGTGCCTACGTCGAAGACGTTGCCAGCGCGATGCGCGTCGTCGCCGAGGAGGGCGAGGCGGGCGAAGCGTACAACGTAGGTGACCGACGACTCGTGACGCTCGAAGAGATGGTCGAGGTCATCGCCGACGCCGCCGGAACCGACGTGGAAGTCGTCCACGCGGGCGAACGCGAACTCGCAGCGACTGACCTGACCATGGACGACTTCGTCCTCTATCGCGACTACCCGCACGTCCTCTCGACGGAGAAACTCGCCCGTCTCGGGTGGGAGTCGACGCCCGTCGACGAGGCGATGCGCCGGTCGGTCGACGACCACCGGAAGAGCGACCGCGATGGGTCCGAACACGACCCCGGACGAGACGCCGAAGAACGCGTCCTGTCTATCCTCGACACGCTCTGAGGCCGGCCGAGTCGACACGGCAGTACGACGAGAGACGCCGCTATCGACGGCCAAGGAACGTCGCGAGAGAGACCGATGAGAGTGGTGTGGGGACCGGTGTTACTGGCTCAGTTCGCCGCCGTGTTCCATCTCGGGGACTTCGTCTTCTAACCACTCACGGAACCACTTGACGCGCTTGAGTCGCTGGTGTGCGATGCTCTGTGCCCTGTCGGATTCGAGACGACGGGAAGCGTCGCGGCCACGTTCGAAGACGCGTTCGACCATCTCGGCGGCGTCCATGTGGGTCCGCGCCTCGTAGCCCATCCGCAGGAGCATGAGTGCGGTCCCATTGGCACCGATTTTGTCGAGGATGTCCGCTTCGATGAGACACTGCGTCTCCAGCGAGACGTCGCCGAGTGAGCCTTGATACGAGTGGTCGGCGACGACCTGACACACCTGTTCGACGAACGACTCGGGGTAGTCCCCGTGCGTCTTGAGGAACTCGCGTGCGACGCGCGCGCCCTCTTCGGCGTGAATCTCTTGTTCCGCTTCGAGTTTCGAGATGTCGTGGAAGAGGGACGCGACGCGAACCACGTCCACGTCTGCACCTTCGCGTTCGGCGATGTCTGTCGAGAGGGCGACGACGTTGAGAATGTGGTTGAAGCGGTACTCCGCAGAGTGCCACGGGTACCAGCGCATCCGACCACCGTCGTCTTCGTTCTCGACGCTCGCGGAGAGATAGTCCGAGACGAAGCGCTTCATGTCTTCGAACTCCGCGTCGGAGACGGCCGACTCTTTGATTTCAACGCCCACGGAACCACCCCAGTGGGAGTTGGCGAGTACGTATTCTCATTACTCAGAATGAGGACCGTTCCACTCTTAGGCGTTACGACACCCTCAGTCACCGAAACGCCGTTGTCGCCCGAACTCGGCACGTCTGACGGCCCCCATTGGCAGTGACTATCATCCCGATTTCGTCGCCATACCGGAGGGTCACAGCTAAATCGCCACCTCGCATCGCACACGACATGACCGACGCGCGCTACCTCGACGACGCCACTCGCCTCACCTTCGAGGCGACAGTCGAAGCAGTCCGCGGCACCGACCGTGTCGTCCTCGACCAGACGTACTTCTACCCGACAGGCGGCGGCCAACCGAACGACACGGGGACGCTCTCGGGAACTGACACCGAGTGGGCCGTCACCGACGTCGTGAAACGCGACCGAATCGAGCACGTCGTCGACGGCGACGCGCCCGAACCGGGGACGGTCGTCACTGGCCGAATCGACGCGGACCGTCGCCGCGCCCACATGCGCTACCACACGGCCCAACACCTCCTCTCTGCGGTCCTCTTGGACGAGTTCGACGCCGAGACGACCGGCAACCAACTCTACGCCGACCACGCACACCTCGACTGCGCCTACGACCGATTCGACGACGAAGACCTCCAGACTATCGAGACTCGATTGAACGACCTCGTCGCGTCTGACCTGCCCGTTCGGTGGTACACCCTCGACAGAGACGAAGCAGAGGCGACGCTCGACCCTGAGCGCACCCGACTCCACCTCCTTCCCGACTCGATTCGAGAGGTCCGAATCGTCGAAATCGGCGACGAAGACGACCCGTTCGACCGGACTGCCTGTGCGGGGACACACGTCGAATCGACGGGCGAAATCGGAACGGTCGTGCTCACTGGACGCACGACACAGGGGGCTTCACACGAACGCGTCGACTTCGTACTCGAATGAACGTTCGTCAGGTCATCCCGAGAGACGCAATCCCGAGCGTGGACGACCCCACGTTCACCGAGACGTACGGCGGTCCCGACGACGACGAGGTCATCTCGCTCACCGTGGACGGCGAGACGCGGGCCTACCCCGTCAGGTACCTGCACTACCACGAAATCGTCAACGACGTGGTTAGCGGGGTTCCTGTGGCGGTGACGTGGTGTCCACTCTGCGGGAGCGCCGCCGTCTACGACCGGCGAGTGGACGGTCGAACCCTCGAATTCGGCGTCTCGGGGAAACTCGCAGACGACGACCTGGTGATGTACGACCGTGAGACAGAGTCCGAGTGGAAGCAATCCCTCGGCGAGTGCATCGCGGGCGAACTCGAAGGTACCTCGCTATCTGTCCGTCCCGCCGCCGTGACGACGTGGCGTGCCTTCTCCGATGCGACACCAGACGGGCGTGTCATGCGGCCACCGGGTGGCACGAGCGAAGCAGCAGGCGAAGGCGACGACCCGGAACCCATCGACTACGACGTCGAACCGTACGAACACTACTTCGAGATGGACGGATTTGGTCTCGGCGCACATCGTGGAACCGGCGGGCGAGAATGGGACGACTCGCTCGACGGCATCGAACCGAAGTCCGTCGTCCTCGGCCTCGACGTCGACGACGACCCGGTGGGTGTTCCACTCTCGGTAGTCGAGTCCGCCGGCGGTGTCGTCACACTCGCCGTTGGAGACGAATCGGCCGTGGTCTTCGCCACGAACGCCGGTATCCACGCCTTCTCGAATCCAGACCTCGTGTTCGACCCGGGTGGCGACGACCGGACGTTCCACGCAGATGGGACTGACTGGGATGGAGCGACAGGAGACGCGGCAGATGGTCGCTCGCTCGAACGCCTGCCAGCACGCCGTCTCTTCGCGTTCGCGTGGCGCGACGACCACGGTGCAGACGCGTTCTACGTCGAGTAATCCCCCTCAGTCGGTCGGTTCGCAAACCCACCCGTCTCTGACGGGAATGAGGTCGTATCCGTGGTCTCTGAGGAGTTCCTTCGCTGCCGATTCGTCGTGCCCGCCGCGCGTGTCGTGGACCTCGAAGTAGACGTTCGGCCGGTGTGCTTCGAGAACGGACTCGGAACCGCTGAGAACGTTCAGTCCAAATCCTTCGACGTCTATCTTCAGGTGGTCCGGTGGCGGGACTTCACCGTCGGCGACGAGTGAGTCGAGACGCCGCATCGGAACCTCTTCCGTGTCGACGACGCGTGCCGTCCACGCACTCGCGTGGTCGGGTGAGAACGACCCCAACTCGTCGTAACTGGAGACGTGAAACCGACTGGTTCCGTCCGAGTCGCCGAGGCCGCACTCCAACACGTCGATTCGGTCTTCGAACCCGTTCACCTCGACGTTCGCTCGCAACTGGGCGGCAACGTCCCCGTTCGGTTCCATGGCGACGACTTCGACGTTCGGTGCTTTGGCCGCCGCCGCGAGTGTGTACGTTCCGGTGTTGGCACCCACGTCGACGACGACGTCTCCGTCACGAAGGTACAACAGGAGTGCTTCGAGGAGCACGTCGTTTCCGTGTCGGTTGTACAGTTCGTAACTGCGGAACGAGGTCTGGCCGACGTGTTTCTTCGTCGCGAGGAGTCGCCGCTGGTAGTTGGCGCGAACGAGCGCATAGTGAAACGTAAACGAGAGGTGGCGAAAGGCCGAAAGCGGGTGGAGAAACGACACCTTATACGTCTGTCATGGTGAATCGATAAAAATCAATAGGACTGTTCGTGACGACGTCACTTCGTGGCTCACTGGTCGCCATAGAACGAGTATCCTCAGGCGGATTCGAACCGCGAGAACTCCCGTTGCTCGTTCTCTGGGTGTCGAATCCGGTCAGACTATTCGCTCCTCACCTTCGTTCGTCGCAGAATAGTCCCAGGCGGATTCGAACCGCGACGACTCGAATCCTCTCGTCGTCTGGGCTCGAATCGCCTTTTGTCACGAATTCGTGGCTCACCGTTCGGTTCGCCACAGAATTAGTAGTCCCAGGCGGATTCGAACCGCCGTCAACGGCTCCAAAGGCCGCTATGATTGGCCACTACACCATGGGACTGCACTCAGCTCGCCCCACGTAACTCGCAACCTCTCCGAGATTGCTCACCACCATGGGACTGCACTTCGTATATGCAGGTAGCGCGACGGCGACACAATAAGCTTACTTTTCGCGTCGGGTCGTCACCCATCAAATTCGGTCGACGTGAGCGGGACAGTTGCTACCACGACACGGGAGCAGTCACCGAAGGGCGAGGTTCGACTCGCGACGCCTTAATAATACGACACATTCCCACAATCTTGGAATGTCTGTGCAATAATATCCCCTTTCGACTCCTACACCAGCATGTGAACCACCCATGACTGGCTACGCAATTGTACTCGAATCCGCACGTCTCGAACGGCTCCAGGCCGTTGGCAACATCGCAGCAATCGCCGCTGCGTCGGAGGTTCCGGTTGACATCTTCGCAACCATGGGCGGTCTTGAGGCGTTCGATAAAGAGCGCATCGCGTCGATGGACTACGAGATGGGCGAAGTCGGCCAGGCGATGATGCAAGCAGAGGGCATGGACATGGCAATGTTCTACGAGAACATCGCGCAGGCGAAAGAACTCGGCCCGCTCAGCGTCTACGCGTGTGAACTGTCCATGGACATGCTCGGAAAGTCCCTCGACGACTACCACGAAGTCTTCGACGACGTGCTCGGCGTCTCTGGCTTCCTGACCCACGCCGAAGACAAGCAGGTGATATTCGTCTAAGCGCTGTCCCGAGTGGCCGAACATCACCGACGAATCGCCATCCAACCACGACTTACCAACACAATCCACGACAATGAGCGAATCAATCCAACCCGACGTGACCGTCGACTCCCGCGGTGCGACCTGCCCCGGTCCTCTCATGGACCTCATCGGCAAAGTAAAGAAACTCGAACCCGGCACCGTCGTCGAACTCCTGACGACGGACAGTTCGTCCAGCCACGACGTCCCCGAGTGGGTCGACAAGGCCGGCCACGAGACGCTGGACGTCGTCGAACACGAAGACGAGGGCTACTGGTCCGTCTTCATCGAGACCACGAAGTAACGCCCACGACGCCCGGCCTCACGGCCGAAGCATCCAACAGTATCCACATTCACTATGACAGAACGAATTGTAATCGTCGGTGGCGGCACGGGCGGGACTGTCCTCACCAATCGACTCACCGACGAACTCGCCCACGAAATCGACGCCGGTGACGTCGAAGTGACGCTGGTCAACGACACGCCGGAACAGACGTACAAGCCGGCGTTCCTCTACGTCGCCTTCGGAAAGAAGACGATGCACGAGGCGCGCCGTCCACTCTCGGACCTCGTCGACCTCCGGCACGCGAACCTCCTCGTCGACCGTGTCACCGGAATCGACACCGAGTCCAAACACCTGACGCTGGCGAAGGACGATGGTGGACTCGACTACGACCACCTCGTCCTCGCGATGGGTGCCAACCTCGACCCGGACGAAGTGCCAGGGCTCAAAGAGGGAGGGCACCACTTCTACGGCCCCAACGGCGCCGAGAAGCTCCGTGACGCCCTCGCTGGCTTCACCGAAGGCCACGTCGTCCTCTCGGTCATCGGCGTCCCGCACATGTGCCCCGCGGCACCTGTCGAGTTCGTGTTGATGGCAGACGCGTGGTTCCGCGAACGCGGCATCCGCGACCAGGTCGAGATTACGTACACCTACCCCATCATGCGGGCACACGGTATCCAGTCCATCGCCGACTGGGCGACCGAACTCTTCGACGAACGCGACATCAACTTAGAGACGTTCTTCAACGCCGAGGAAATCGACCCCGAGGCGAACGTCGTCAAGACGATGGAAGGGACCGAACTCGACTACGACCTCCTCGTCGCCATCCCGCCACACACGGGCAGCGAACTCGTGTCCGACGCGGGTCTCGGCGACGATGGCTGGGTCGAAGTCGACAAGAACACGCTCGAAGCGAAGAACGCCGACGACGTGTACGCAATCGGTGACGTTGCCGACCTCCCCACCTCGAAGGCAGGGAGTGTCGCCCACTACGCGGCCGGCACCGTCGCCGCCCGACTCGCGAGTCGCGTCCGCGGCCTCGTCCCCACCGAAACCTACGACGGCAAGACCATCTGCTTCATCGAGAGCGGGATGGACGAAGCCACGTTCGTGGAGTTCGGGTACGGCGACGAACCGGTGGTCCGCGAACCATCGCAACTACTCCACTGGAGCAAACTCGCGTACAACGAGTCGTACTGGCTCACCGCCAGAGGACTCATCTGAGGTGAGACGATGAGTGATTCATCCACCGAGACGACAGAGACGGAGCGCGAAGAGACCACCGTGAGCGACGATGAGACGACCACGACAGAGTCCGAGGTGTCCGACGAGGTGGAGACTGCCGACGAGGCGCGCGACGCGCTCGAAGCGGCTATCGCCGAACACCCCGACGAAGTCGTCGCGTTCGTCGAGCGAGTAGGGCTGCTAAACGAACTCCTCGACGCGACGTCGCTCGCCACGTCCGCCATGGACGACGAGATGGTGACCAAACTCGCCGGCACCTCGTCGCTGCTGATGGAGTCGGCAGACGGCCTCGCCACCCGGGAGATGTCCCACCTTGCGGGCGAAGTCGGTGAGAACGCAGGCGAGCTCGAGAGCGCCCTCGAGAAGCTCATCCGCCTCGAACGGGATGGCACCCTCGACGAACTCACGCAGGCGGCCGACGCCATCACCCTCGCCACGTCCGCGCTGGACGACGAGATGGTGATGAAGTTGGCCAAGACCGGGAGTTCACTGGGAGAAGTCGCCGACACGGCGAGTGACCCAGACACCGTCCGCGCCATCCAGACGATGCTACGCGGCATGGGCGAAGCGGGGAGCGAACCACCGAAACGGACCGGAACCATCGGCATGGTTCGGCAACTCCGCGACCCAGAGGTCCAACGTGGCATGAACTTCCTGTTGGCACTCGCCCGTGGTATCGGCGGTGACCTCGACACCCTCGACGAATCGCGTGCGTAGTCACCTGAACGCCCTCGGGGAAATCCCCGAACGAATCCGTCTCGTATTTTTGTAGAATCAGTCGGCGGCTTCTGTCTCTGTCTCCGCCTCAGCACCACACACGTCGAGATACTGGCACGCGTCCGTCTCGGGGTCGAAACAGTCGGGGCACTCCGAGTTTCGGTCGACGATGGTGTCGAGTCGGCCCGCAATCATGTCGTCGATGACCGGTTCGAGTTCGCGGGCCTCGGCGCGGAACTCCTCGACGTCGAGGACGTTCGAGAGGAACCGTTCGATGATGCAGTACGTCTGGAGCGCATCGCGGGCGCGGATGATTCCCTCGTCGGTCAGTGTGACACCCTTGTACTTCTCGTGTTCGGCGAGACCACGGGACTCGAGTTTTCCAATCATCTCGTTGGCACTCGCCGGACTCACGTCCATCATATCCGCGAGCGCACCCGTCGCCGCCGGGCCGTTTTCCATCTCTTGCAGCAGGTAAATCGCCTTGACGTATTGGTCTGCGGTGTTCATCGTGTCACTCGCGCTCTTCCATGATTTGCGTCACTTTCTCCACGCCCTCGGCTTCCTCGTCGCGAATCGCAGCGAGCGTTGCGACGAGTTCCTCGCGGTCGATGGTGAACTGTGCGTCGCTCGCCTCGATAGCCTCGATGACGTCGTCGTAGAACTTGTAGGCTGTCTCTTCGTTACAGAGTTGGTCGTAGAGGACGCCGTCGAAGTCTTCGGGCTTGGTCTGGCCGTACTGCGCTTCGACGAGCGCCTCTATCTCTTCGAACGGCACGCTCTCGACGTCTAATCGGTCGATGATTCGTTCGAGTCGCTCTCTGTGCTCGGCCGACTCTTCGGCGGCGTGTGACAGGAGGTCACGAATCTCCTCGTCGAGTTCCTCCTCGTCGAGTTCTTCGTGGTGGTGGTAAGCGCGTGCCTCCACGACTTCTTCGAGGACGATTCCGATTTGGAGCAACCGAGCGAGTTGGTGGTCAGAGGTGACCTGATACCCGACGCTCACCGGCGAAACCCTCCGTTCGCGTGCGATACCAACTGAGTCATACACAGAGGTGAGTCTGTGACGAACTTAAGCGGTTCCCCTTTCGGGTTCCGTCTCCGTCGTCTCGGGCTCTTCGGGAGTCTGCGGTTCTTCGGCGGTCCGCCGTCGTTCTTCTTTCGGCGTTACGCGCTGACCCATCCAGTGGTAGGTGCCAATACTGGAGTACCCTTGCTCGTCGACTACCCTCTCGATTACCTTTCGGTCGTCCTCGTCTATCGAGACGACGTGTGCGACTATCTGTCCGGGGACGGTTATCGGACTTGCGGCCATCCCGATGACGAGTCCCGTAAAGGGTGCTTCGACGACGTGTTCTTCGCGTTTGAAGTGGTCGGAGATGGTACAGACCGACTTTCCCTCTTCGACGATTGGGTACGGTCCCCAGTCCATGTCGACCCACCCACCTGCAGTCGACCGAATCCACTTCTTCTCTTTCGACCCGACGATGCGTTGCCACACCGGTTCGCTTTCGAACTCGTCGTCTATCACGCCGAAGTAGGCGAAGAGGTTGTGCAAGTTTTCGAGTGCGCGGTCGACCAACACCGGTTGGTAGCGGTGTGCTTCACCCATCTCGACGGTGATGGTTGGAACCCCGTTTTCGGATGCGACCCGGCGCATCATGCCCTCAGACCCCGCCCCGTCGAGGACGATGCTCGAGAGGAAGGCGTTCGCCACCTCGGCCACTGCGGGGTCGCTCATGTCCGCTCGCGTGTGGAAGAGGGTCACCTTGTTCCGCGTCGACGTGTGGAAGTCCACACCGATGTCGCAGTTGGAGATGAAGCGGTCGTAGATGACTTTGGCAATTCGCTTCCCCTCGTTCCCGTTCTCCGACCCGGGGAACGACCGGTTCAGGTCGCGGTCGTAGATTGGCAGGTACCGCAGGTGTGCCCGGTAGCCCGGCACGTTGAGGACGTGCAGGCACACGATGGTCCCAGAGAGTTCCTGTGGGTCGTAGCGGTCTGCCACCTCCTGGACGACTTTTACCCCGTTGACTTCGTCGCCGTGCATCGCGGCGCTGACGAACACCCGTGGGCCCTTGTTGACACCGTTGATGATGGTCACCGGAATCTCTATCGGGTCTCCGAGGAAGGACTCTCCAACCTCGTACATGATGTGGCGTTTCTCACCGGGGCGTACCTCGGCGTCGTATCTGAATGGTTCTCCGTTGCTGGTGTTGCTGGACATCGTACTACCCTCCGGTTGGACAATCGTGCTCCGCTCCGGATGGGAGAGCATACGCCGAGTACGGGCAAAGACCTTAGCAGCTAGACAGTTTCCTGACTGACCGAATTTCGGGAGTATCACGTCGACACGGCAGACTGACGCCGGTATCGACGAGACACTGGAGAGAACGTCGAGACGAACTGAAAGAAAAAAACGTGGAGCGTCCAGCGCAGTTAGTCCAGACGCGCGGCGATGAGTTCTTCGAGGTCCTCGCGGAACTCGTCGACTTCTATCTCTTCGAGGACGGGCACGAAGAAGCCCTCCACGAGCATGTTGCGCGCCGTCTCTTCGGGGATGGACCGAGAGACCATGTAGAAGAGGTCCTCTTTGTCCACCTGTCCGACCGTCGCGGCGTGCGACGCTTCGGTGTCGTGGTTGTTGATGATGAGCTTCGGCGACGCGTCTGCTTCGGACTCGTCCGAGAGCATCAGCGTGTTCTCACGCTGGTAGGAGTTCGTACTCCACGCGTCGCGGCCGACGTCCTGGACACCCTCGTAGACCGAGCGGGCGTGGTCGTCGAGGACGCCGCGAGTCACGAGGTCTGCCGTCGTGTTCTCGGCTTTGTGCCAGACACGTGCGTTCACGTCGAGGTGCTGGTCGTTGTGACCGAAGAACGCGCCGACGATCTTCGTCTCCGAAGCGTCGCCGTTGAGTTCGGTCTCGATGTCGCTGCGGGTGAGGCGGGAGCCGAGGTTCCCCTCGATCCAGTTGATGGTCGAGTAGGTGCCGGCGTCCCCACGCTTGAGCGAGTACGTGTAGGTGTCTTCGTCGAGGTTCTGGAGCGACCCGTACTGGACGTACGAGTTCTCGCCCGCGTCGATTTCGACGAGGTTCGAGAAGTACCGCTCACCCTCCACGTCGGCGTCACCGGACTCGGTGCCTTCGAGGATGGTGACCGACGAGGACTTCTCGGTCACGACGAGCGTGTGACTGAAGAGCGACCGAGAGTTCATCTCGGCGCGAATCTTCACGTCTTCGGCGTTGACGTCCTCGGGGACGTAGATGAACGTACCCGTGGTGAACAGCGCCGCAGACAGTGCGGTGAGGTAGTTCGTCTCGAGGTCGAGGACGGAGCCGAATCGCTCCTCGATGAGGTCACCGTACTCGTCGAGCGCCTCCGTGAAGGGGAGGACGACGACGTCGTCGGGTGCCTCGCGGGTCGTCTCGTCGGACTGGTTCAGCGGGTCGACGAGCGACTCGAAGTCGAGGGCTTCGAGGTTCGTCCATCGGCGGCCCGGCGTCTGGATGACGTCGGGGAGTTCGAGCGTGTCGAGTGCTTCGAGGGCTTCGAGTCGGGCCTCGAGGAGCCACTCGGGCTCGTCCCGTGCGTCCGAAATCTCTCGTACTGTCTCTTCAGACAGGTTGGCGGGAAGTTGCGCACTCATTGGTTATCCGAGGCTACCCTCCATCTCGAGTTCGACGAGTCGGTTGAGTTCGACTGCGTACTCGATGGGCAGTTCCTCCGTGATGGGTTCGATGAACCCGGAGACGATCATCTGCTTTGCGTCGTCGTCGTCGAGGCCGCGCGACTGGAGGTAGAAGATGTCCTCGTCGCCGATCTTCCCGACGGTCGCCTCGTGAGCGACGTCCACGGTGGACTCGTTGATCTCCATGTACGGCATCGTGTCCGAGGTGGACTCGTTGTCGAACATCAGCGCGTCACACTCGACTGCCGTCGAGGAGTTGGTCGCGCCGTTTGCGATGTGGACGAGGCCGCGGTAGTTGGTGCGGCCGCCGTCCTTGGAGATGGACTTCGACTCGATGGTCGACTTGGTGTCGGGGGCGTTGTGGTAGACCTTCGCGCCGGTGTCGATGTTCTGGCCCTCGCCCGCGAAGGCGATGGTGATGTGGTTGTCGGACGCGCCGCGGCCCTTCAGGATGGACGCGGGGTAGAGCATGGTGGCCTTCGAGCCCATCGAGCCCGAAATCCACTCCATGCGCCCGTTCTTCTCGACGATGGCACGCTTCGTGTTGAGGTTGTACGTGTTCTTCGACCAGTTCTGGACGGTCGAGTACTGCACGTGGGCGTCCTCGCCGACGAACACTTCGACGCCGCCGGAGTGAAGGTTGAACGCGGAGTACTTGGGTGCCGAACAGCCCTCGATGTAGTGGACTTCGGAGCCCTTCTCTGCGACGATGAGCGTGTGTTCGAACTGGCCCATCCCCTCGGAGTTCATGCGGAAGTACGCCTGCACCGGCATGTCGACCGTCGTGTCCTCGGGGACGTAGACGAACGACCCACCGGACCAGATGGCCCCGTGGAGCGCGGCGAACTTGTTGTCGCTCGGGGGAACGCACTTCGTCATGAAGTACTCCTTGACGATGTCTTCGTGTTCCTGGACCGCCTGGTCCATGTTCATGAAGACGACGCCTTTCTCCTCCCAGCGTTCCTGCATGTTCTGGTAGACGACTTCGGACTCGTACTGGGCACCGACGCCCGAGAGGGCGTTCTTCTCGGCTTCCGGGATACCCAGTTTGTCGAACGTGTCCTTGATGTCGTCCGGCAGGTCGCGCCAGTCGTCGACACCGCCGCGGACTTCGACGTCGGGGCGGATGTACGGGACGATTTCGTCCACGTCGACCTCGGAGAGGTCAGGCTGGCCGGGCCAGTCGGTCGGCATCGGCATCTTCTGGTACTGCTTGAGCGCGCGGAGGCGGCGCTCCAGCATCCATTCGGGCTCGTCTTTGTCTTCCGAGATGACGCGGATGGTCTCTTCGTTGAGACCCTTCTCGGCCGCGAACGCGGCCTTCTGCTCCTTCTTGAACTCGAAGCGAGCTTCCGTGTCTGTCTCTTTTAGGTGGTCTTGGTCGGAACTCATGGTGTGTAGGTTGGTTTACGCGGCCTCGTAGACTTCCTCGCGGACCCAGTCGTACCCCTTGTCTTCGAGTTCGGACGCGAGGGACGCGTCGCCGCTCTTGACGACCTTTCCGTCCAGCATGATGTGGACGTAGTCGGGTTCGACGTATTCGAGGATACGCTGGTAGTGCGTGATCTGGAGGATACCCGTGCCCTGCTCGTCGCGGAGGGCGTTGATACCCTTCGAGACGTCCTGCAGGCGGTCGATGTCGAGACCGGAGTCGATCTCGTCGAGCACGGCGATGGATGGTTCGAGGATTGCGGCCTGCAGAACCTCGTTCTGTTTCTTCTCACCGCCGGAGAACCCGGCGTTGAGGTAGCGCTGCATGAACTTCTCGTCCATGTCGAGGAGGTCCATCTTCTCCTTGAGGAGCTTCTGGAACTCGGCGACGCCGACTTCGCCGTCGTCGACGTTGCCCTCCATCGGGGAGGTGTCGTAGCCGACGTCCTCTTCTTCTTCTTCCTCGTCCTCGCCGAAGAGGAGTTCTTCGCGCTCGTCGAGTTTCGCGTTGAGCGCGGTTCGGAGGAAGTTCGTCATGGTGACGCCTTCGATTTCCGCGGGGTACTGGAAGCCGAGGAAGATACCGAGCGCGGCGCGCTCGTTCGGTTCCAGTTCCAGAAGGTTCCACGTGCGGGCGTCGTCCGGAATTTCGAGGTCACCGAAGTCGCCCTCTTCCAGGTGGAGGAGGATTTCGCCGTCGGTTACCTCGTAGGCGGGGTGGCCGGCGATGATTTTAGAAGTCGTAGACTTGCCGGACCCGTTGGGACCCATCAGTGCGTGGATCTCGCCGGATTTGACTTCCAGGTCGACACCTCGCAGAATCTGCTCACCGTCTTCCTCCGCGACACGTGCGTGGAGGTTCTTGATCTCGAGAGTTGCCATCGTTGGTTCGTTGCCTCGTACTCGAACCCTGGGGAGTATCGCCCATAATGCTTGCGCATTCACCCCCGGTGCCTTTTGTAGAAAGAAAAATTGTTTTCAAATCCGCAAAGAAGACGTGATGGTTCGTGACATACGTCCGGGTTTCGGGTAGCCGAACATCGGTTCGTCGTCGGTGGTGGCGTAACCACCTGTGGTTACGTCAACGACCCTGTCTCGGTGCTCAGACGAAACTACCGAGACCAGTCTGTTCTTGACCGCTTTTGACTTCGTCCCAAGACATCCCAAGCGCTTCGATGATGCGTGAAATCGGGCCTTCGAGCGTCTTGTCGAGCATCGTGTCCCAGTCGACTTCGAACGCCGCCGGAACCTGGTCGGCGTACTCGAAACAGATGACGTCTGGGTCGCGTTTGAACGCGCGGTACAGGTCGTCCATCTGCGGGTCGAACCCATCTGCTTCCATGTCGCGGAACCACGACGGGTGGACCTTCGCGAGGTAGACGCGCTTCGGTTTCGACCCGCGTCCGAAGTTCGTCCCGAGGAACGTGTTCGCGTACTGCGCACCCCGGACGTGTGCTGTCGGCGTCTCGTAGGCGGACAGGCGTTTGCCGATGCCGCCGGGAATGCCAATCTCTTCGAGTGGCAGGTCGCCGGATTGGAAGTCGGTGATGATGTCGTGGAGGTAGTCTTTGATGACCTCCGTGTCCTCACCGTGGACGATCATGTCGATGACGTTCTTTTGGACTTCCTTCGTCACCTGCGCGATGTCCGAGCGTTTGTACTCGAACCCGGTGATGTCGATGTCGTCGACGTCCTTGCCTTCTTTCCAGACGATGTGACCGGCGTAGCGCTTCTTCTTGCCCGCCTGGAAGAACCGACGGTAGAGCTTCTCGAACTCGATTTGGAAGCGATGCTCGTCGGCACCGAGTGCCTCTTTCGCGAAGTCGTCGTAGGCGGCGTTGATGTGTTCTTCAATCTCGAACGACTGCTCGATAGCCTCGTCTTTCGACACGTCGGGGCCGAGTTCGAGCATGACGGAGTCGGTGTCGCCGTAGGCGACGTCGTAGCCGATTTCGTTCGCCGCTCGTTCCGTGAATTCGATGACTTCACGGCCCGTCGCCGTCACCGCCGCGCCCATCTCCTTGTCGTACAGGCGGAAGCGGTCCCACCCCAGCACACCGTACAGCGAGTTCATGATGACCTTCACTGCCGCCTGCTGACGGTCGAACTGCTCGTACGCGGAGGAACCGGGGTCGTGTTCGTTCCGGAGCGACTTCTTCTCCTCACGCTCGGCGAGGAGTTCGTCGACCATCTCCCGAATCATACCGTCGGGTTCCTGCCGGAAGTGGGTCCCGTTGGGTGCGTGGAACATCTCACCATCGTACTCGTCAGGGTCGACTTTGGTCTCCGGCGAGGCGTTGATAGTCACCATGCACATCGGGTACAGCGACTTCAAGTCGAGCACCGTGACGTTCTCTTTGACGCCCGTGATGGGGTCGAAGACGGCACCGCCCTCGTAGTCTTCCGACTCCTGTTTCCCCTTCGAGGGGAGCGCAAACTCGCCGTGGACCTTGTGGAGGACGTAGATGTCGACGGTGTCGCCCGGCGTCGGCGCGTCTTCGAGTTTACACCCGACGAACGTCCGCACCTCGTCCCAGAAGGCGACGATGTCCTGCTTGCGGTCGATTTCGACACACAACTCCACGTCACGAAGGTTGTACTCCAGCAAGCGCTCGGGGTCTTGCTCCCAGAGGTCACCGATGTCGCCCGAGTAGCGTTCTTTGCCGACGTCGAGTTCGAGTTCGCCGACGGCGTCGAGTCGGTACGATTCGAGTTCCGTGAACTGCGTCCGCTTGTAAGCGTACAACAGGTCGAAGACGACGCGGCCCTTGATGTCTGGGCCACCCCAGTTACTTCGCCACACCTCGCCGAGGCGTGACATCCGATCGGCGTCGAGTTCGTAGTCAGTCGTCGGGTTCAACACGTCGAGTCTGTCGAGGAAGTACGGGGCGTCGAAGTCCTCGAAGTTCCACCCGGTGAGTACGTCGGGGTCCGTCTCTTCGATGTACGCGAGGAACGCGTCGAGCATCGCCGGTTCTTCCTCGAAGGTTCGAACCTCCACCGACGCGCCGTCGCGGAGGAACTCGTAGTTCGGAAGCGCGTCGGGTCGCTTCCCCTCGCCGTCGGGGGCGACGGCGTGCCAGACGATGTACTCGTCGCGGTAGGAGTCGTGCGACGTGAGACAGATGATTGGTTCTTCACCCTCTTCGGGGAAGCCGTTTCTGTCGTTGACCTCGATGTCGAACGTGTTCACCCGCAGATTCGCGTCGACAGACGTCGGTTCGAGTTCTTGATGGGGAATCTGAATCGTCTCGTCGTCGAGACGGCGGTCCGGGACGCGCACGCCGTCTTTGATGTCTTTGTCGATGAGGAGACGATTCGGAAAGAGGATGTCGGCCTCGTAGTGGTCGAACTCGTCGCGGATTTGCCCGACGTCGCGGGGCGTCCGCGTGTGAATCCTCGTCAGTTCCTCGCCACGGATACTCTCGAACCCATCTTCCGTGCGCGTGATGACGTCCTTGTCGAGTACCTCGTCGTCGAGGCTGGCCGTCGGTGCGTAGAAGTACGGTTCGAACCCGAGGATGCGAACGTGTTCGGGTTCGTCGTCCGCCGTCCGACCGAAGACGTGGAGTACTGGATACTCGTCGCGGCCCGCCCCCTCGATGGTGTAGTCGACCTGTGTGACGGCCAGTTCGACCGTCCCGTCTGGGTCGGGAAAGCGCACCTCGTCTGTGTCGATGACGTCGGAGACGTGCTGGGCGGCGTCTCCGGCGACGATGGCGGCCTCTCCGTCTGGCCGCTCGTCACCTCCGCCGTCGGCGTCGTGTCCCCCGAAGTCGCTCAAACCCGTCTGCGTCATGCTCTCCGCTTCGGCGGCGCGGCTAAAAACCCCGGCGTTTCAACGACCCCCCATTCGAATTACGGAAAGACATATACCTGTGTGTGACATTCAGTGACACACGATATGACCGACCACGCAGCACCCGAACGGTGGGACGGCACGATCGACGGCACCGGACCGACTGGTCCGACAGGCGCCGAGACGATCGAATCCTACGATATCGACGGTGGCGTGGTGTTCTACGACGCGGAGAACCCACTCGCATGGGTCGAGGCGACACAATCGATGCGCCTCGACGACTGCGCCTAACTCGGCCGAAGCGGACTCTTTTTCTCGGCACGGCGTCTCGACGCGAGCGTGACGGACGACGAGCGACGCGGCGACGAGTCGGAGACGACAGAGCCGTCTCCCGGACGCGAGCAGGACACAGAGCGTTCCGCGCACGACGTTGCGTCCCCGGCCGACCGCGTAAAACGGTGGTCTCACCCCGAGTCACGGTGGGGAAATCCCGAGAAGGACCTCCCGAACATCCCCCGTGTCGACATCCCCGGTGAAGACCCCGACTCTGGTCTGGTCAGTGACTTCAGTGACGACGACGTCTCGGGGTTCGCTGCCGACGTCGACCCGGAAGTGTCTCGACTATTCTGGGCCAGCGTCGTCCTCGCCAACATCGGTCTCGCCGGCCTCGCACTCGGTCCGATGCTCGTCTACTTCCGCGGGCAGGTGCTGATTGGCGGGGGCGTGACGCTCCTCGGAATCGGCGCACTCGTGCGCGTCTACTACATGTACAAAGAGTACGAGGAGACAGACTGGTCGTCCGACGACGAAGACGCCAAAGCGTCGTCCGACGACGAACCCGACCGAGACGAACGCAACCGCTAACAGTCGCCGACGCCTTCGCCCGACCATGCGCACCGTCCGCGGGCCAGACGGCCGAACGTATCTGCTCGTCAAACGCTCCAGTGAGAGCAGTCGCGTCCGCGACCCGAAGACAGGCGAAGAACGCTACGTCTCCAACGACGAACTCGAAGCCGTCGGCGGCGAGTCACCACTCGAAACTGCGGCGCGCGCCGTCCCGGAGGCGGTCCGAACGATTCTCGTCGCGACACCGACCGAGCGCGCACTCGGCCTGCTCGTGGACCTCGTGGACCGTGGTCCGCTGCCAGTGGTCGAATTGCTCGATTCGTACGACCTCTGCGAGAGCGACCTGCACGGCCTCCTGACCGAGTTTCGAATCGCCGGTCTCGTCGAAGAGACGACGGTCTACGGCGAGCGAGGTTACGAGGCGACAGCAACCGCACGAGACGGCGTCGAACGCCTGCGTGCGAGCAGATAGAAGTCGACGTCGACCGTCGCACCCCTCAGTCGTCGGCGAGGACGCTCGCGATGTCCGGTGCGTCGGTTCGTTCGACTGTCGAGCGATTCGTCGTCGGGTTCTTCTCCACGCGCACCAGGTCGTCCGCCGCACCGACGAGTTCGTCGTCGTGGCTGACGATGAGTATCTGTTTGACGCCGCGTGACTGCATGTCTTCGACGAGGTCGACCAACCGCGAGACGTGGCCGGTGTCGAGGAAGACAGTCGGTTCGTCGAGGATGAGCGGTGGCAGTGGCGCAGCACCGTCGATACCCTCGGCGAGGAGGCGGTAGATTGCACACCGGAGGCTGAGGTTGAACAACGCGCGTTCCCCACCGGACAACTGCTCGGGGTCGAGTGCTGTCCCGTCTTTCTGGAAGACGGTCAGGCCGTACTCGCCGTCGAGTCGGATGCGCGAGTACGCATCGTTGGCGTAGACGAGGTCGAACGTCTCGTTGAGCATCCGTTCGAGCACCTCGACGTTCCGCTGTCGGAGGTCCGCGCGAAGGTCGCCGTAGGTCGATTCGAGCGTGGACACTTCGTCGTGGAGCGATTCGAGCGCACCCACTCGCTCGGCCAGTGCGTCACGGCGTTCGCGGAGTTCGTCGAGTCGTTCGAGGTCCGACTGCACCCCACCGATTCGGCTCTGGAGGTCGTCGCGCTGGTCGCGTAGTTTGGGGAGGACCTCCGTCTCGACTTTCTCGAGGTACGCTTCGGCGTTCTGTTTGCGCTTCTTGGCCGACTCGACCGCCGCTTCGTCGACTGCCTCCCGAAGTTCGGCGCGTCTGTTCCGGCGTTCTGTGAGGTGCTCGCGGCGTTCGTCGTTGACCTCGGCGAGCGTTTCGCGCCGCTCCCGGAGTCGCTCTTGGGTGTCGACTGTGTCGGCGCGCGTCTCGACGAGTGACTCGACGCGGTCCAATCGCTCGCGGCGAGTTTCGAGCGCGTCGAGGTCCGCTTCGAGGTCTTCGACCGTCGCTTCGACTGTGTCGGCGCGCTCCGCTTGCGTCGTCGCGGCCTCACGTTTCTCGGACGCTTCCGCGTCGAGTTCGTCTGCCGTCTCTCGTTTCTCGGTAGCGGCCTCACGGCGCGACTCGAGCGTCTTCTCGCGGTCCTCGATACGGTCGTCGAGGTGGGACAGCGAGTCGGTCAGTGAGTCGGCGCGCGTTTCCAGTTCCACGAGTCGTTCGGCCGCCTCGACAGCGGCGTCCAGCGACTCGACTGTCGACTCGAGTTCGTCTCGCTCGGCTTCGAGCGACTCGACGTCGGCCTCGCGGTCATCGATGGCGTCCACGTGGGGCGACCCATCGACCGGTTGCCCACACTCCGGACACTTGCCAGCGTCGCGGAGTTCTTCGGCCTCGGTGAGTCGTTCGCGGGCGTTCTTCAACTCGGTCTCGGTCTCTGCGAGTGATTCGCGGGCCTCCGAGCGCTCAGTGCGACGCTCGTCGAGGAGTGCCGCCGCAGACCCGCGTTCGACGGGTGCATCGGCGAACTGCTCGTCGATATCGGCTATCGAAGACTCGATGTCCGCCCGTTTCTCGCGGAACGATTCGAGTTCCGTCGCTGCCTCGTCTGCCGTAGACTCGTCTGCGTCTGCCGCCTCCCGCTTTTCTTCCGCGCGCGATTCGAGGTCGGTGGCCCGTTCTTCGAGGCGTTCGGCCTGCGTGCGAAGTGCCTGTGCTCGCTGCCGAGACTCGGACAACTCCTCGCGAATCTCGGATTCTCGCTCGGCCAGCGTGTCCCGCCGGGCGTCGATTGCATCGTCGCTCGCCTCGTCGAGGTCGGTCTCCGCCACCGCCGACTCGATGTCGTCGTCGAGTTCGTCGAGTTTCGCGTCGAGTTCGCGGATTCGGTCGGTGAGTGTGTCGCGTTCCGCTTCGTCTTCCGACACTTTCGACTGGAGTTCTTCGATGGCAGATTCGACCTCGGAGAGTCGTTCTCGCTTCTCGGCGTGTTCGTCGAGCGTCGACTGCGCCGCATCGAGCGTCGACTTCGCCTTGTCGCGTTGTGCCTCGTAGTTCGATACCTTCTCGTCTACCTCGGCGAGGTCGGATTCGAGCGCGTTGAGTCGCGCGTGGAGGTCTTCGTCTTCTTTGGCCGCGATTTGCGACTCGATGTCGTCGAGGACGCTCCGCTTGCTCGTCAGTACGTCTTCGACCCCTAACCGCGCGTTTCCGGCCCGCTCTCGGTACTCTTCGAGTTTCCCGAGTTGGAGCAGGTCGTCTATCATGTCCTGTCGCTGGGACGGCGAGGCGTTGATGAGTTTGTTGACCTCGCCTTGCTGGACGTACGCGCAGTTGACGAACGCCTCGGCGTCCATGCGGAGGAGCGAGGCCACGTGTCGCCGTACGTCGCGCGCGCCTTCGACAGTCCCGTCGGGACCCTCGAGGACACACTTCGCGGTGGTCGCGCGGTCACCCGAAACGCGGATGCGACGTTCGATGCGGTAGGTGCCGCCGTCGTGGACGAACTCGAGTTCGATTTCGGCGTCGTCCTCACCGGTCGTCACGACATCTTCCAGCGTGCCGGAGAGGGCCTTCGACCCGTAGAGTGCGAAGAAGCACGCTTCGAGGAGTGACGACTTTCCGCTCCCGTTGACGCCGTGGATGACGGTGACACCGTCGCGCACGTCGAGTTCGGCGTCGTCGTACGGCTTGAAGTTCCGGAGTGCGACGTGGGTGAACCTCACGCGAAATCACCCAGCGAACTGTCGCGGGCCGGTTCGGGTGCTGGTTCGTCAGCCGAGTCGTCGCTCGTCTCCGACTGCGTCTCTGGCGACTCCGATTGCGTCTCTGGCGACTCCGCGTCGCTCCCGGTAGTCCCCGCACCGCTCTCGACAGTCTCCGATTCGGAATCCACCGTCTCCGACGCAGTGTCCGCTTCCGCATCGGCATCGGACTCGTTCTCCGCCGTGACGAACGCACCGGGGTCGTCGTCGAGGAGCGATGCGACGCGTTCGCGAACCTCGTCGCGGACGTTCGAATCGGCGACTTTGCTCGCGCGCACCGTCTCGTCCACGTCGAGCGCTGCGCTCGACAGGCCCATCTCGCGGACTTTGTCGCGGACTGCGTCGTCGGGGTCCGCGAAGGACACGTCGACGTTCAGGTCTGCCTCGGTGTCTATCTCGCGTCGGTCGTTGACGCGGGCGACGAGTGCGCCTTGTTCGACGGCGAACGACTCGACTGCGGCGGGCGTGACCGACTCTCCCTCGCCGGTCAGGTCGACGATGACCACGGCGTCTTCGAGGTCGAACTCCCTGATGCGCTGTCGGACGCGCTCGATACCTTCGTCGCCCGAGAGGGACACGTCGATAAAGCGGAACGGCCGCGTTTCGAG
>NZ_LOPV01000377.1 GCF_001469865.1 Haloferax profundi | reverse complement strand
GTCGTGACGGCAGCGAGAGTGGTCTTCTTCTGGACGGTCAACCCCCCGATGAGATCGTGGAACCGGTCTTTCTCAGCCTCCCGACGAGCCTCCCGAACATGTTTCTCGGTGACTGTCTCACTGTCCTGTTGCTGTGCGAGCATCCCCGCATTTCTGAGGATGTCGATAGCCTGTCGGGCGTCGCCATGGTCCTGGGCAGCGAGTGCGGCGCTCAACTGTATCACACCGTCCTCAAGGACTCCGTCCCGGAACGCGTCACGCCGGTGTTCGAGAATTGACCGAAGCTGGTTCGCATCGTAGGAGTGGAAATTGAGTTCTCTGGGCTGAAGCGACGACTTCACG
>NZ_LOPV01000376.1 GCF_001469865.1 Haloferax profundi | reverse complement strand
CACCGCACCTTGTTGGAAATGGCGACGACGCCGACGCGACAGTCTGTCTTTCCAGTCTCACGCGACCTTGACAGCGACATCAACAGGCCATCGTCCGCTTGCATATCCGCCTCGTCAAGAATGATGAGTACGACATCGTAGAGTTCGTCGAGAATGGCGTAGAGACGCGTGTAGTAGACACTTTTCGACAGGCCCATCTCCGGGACTGAGACACCGGTCTGGTCTTCGTCGTTCAGCTTCCGTGCGATGTGAGACACGGCCTGTGTCTCCGTGTCGTCGTCGCTACAGTCGATATATGCCGTCCCGATGCGGACGCCTTTGGCAATGCTCTCGGCGACCGTTGAGACGTGCTTCGCGACGAGGCTCTTTCCCGTCCCGGTCTCGCCGTAGATCACCACGTTCTCCGGTGACTCGCCATCGATAGCTGACCGGAGTTGCATCG
>NZ_LOPV01000375.1 GCF_001469865.1 Haloferax profundi | reverse complement strand
AATTTCGTCATCGCGACCGACGATGCGTTCCGGTTGCGGGACGTGGTCGACATCGACGAGGGTCTTCTGCTCGAATATCGGATCTGGCTTGCCGAAAATCTCTGCGGCAACGTTGCCGCTCTCGTCGTCCATGTCTGTCACTTCCTCACTGGTAGCTAATAAAGATAACCCCTTGTTTCCAACGTTTATCTGGCATTTGAGGGTCTGTGTATGCTTCATACGCCGACCAGTTGGGAACGTGACTAAAGACCGCATTTCCAACGTTCTTGGTCCGGTAGCAGAAGCGTCTGAATAGAGGCCGCTGCCCCATGTGCAGTTTAGCAACTGATTGTCACCCGTGGCTGTCATTTTAGACAATGACTTGAATGAGTACCTTATCGGCCTACTGAGTTGAACTGGCCAAGCTTCACTTACAGTCTACTCTCCCAAACTTAACATCAGTCTGTTACTATCTTCGAATACCTCCCGACGGAACAGAAGTGGAGGCCTAAGAACCATGGTATGGCAGATTGCAGTGGCTGCGGGTGGCATTGCCCTCGCGTCCAAAGTGCTCGGAGAATCAAGCGCTGACCACCACGACGTCGTTGAGCAGACGTATGACGCTCTCGTCGACGAAGTACCGGAAACTGCTACAGTCTACGCAGATCACCTCTCTCACCGCGACAAGATCCCAAACCCTGAGGGAGAGATCGATGGCTTAACCCGGATACCAGACGTGGTCGTGAAGTCTGGTTATGCGAACAGCTTGATTATCGAAGTTGAAACGGCAGATTCACTCCAAAACGAACCATCTGAAGCGCTTGAACAGATACAGGACTTCAGCGTAAGCGGATACAGGAGGGTTCTTGTCGTTCCTAACGGGAAGAGTGACGCCGAGGAGTTGGAGGGCTTCATCGAACAGTACGACGAACAGATTTCTGGGAAGTATTACGTCTCTACACCCGGTGACGTCGCTGAGTTCTTGTAAGCTACCCCTTGATTCAGTTCATCTGGAACTGTTTAGTTGCTAACACCCCTTGACCAGTCCCATCAGTCAAGCGATTGATCCAGCCGTGAGACGGTATATATCGTGCGACTGGTATCGACCTCAATAGAAACTTCCAAGCAGACTCGGCTGATTAGTCGTGAGATAGGAGACACCACCGGATGCCACGCATTGATGAAATCGATCGGCGGACCGACGTCGTGTTCGTCGTATTCTACTTTGGAAAGAGCATCCGGGGCGTTACGAAGGTTCAGAAGCTTCTATTTCTAATCGAGGAAGAGACCTCTTTCTTCGAAGAATACCGTGACTCTATAGCGTTCAATTTTGCGCCCTACAAGATGGGACCGTTCTCAGAGGAAGTTTACGAAGAGCTCCACTTTCTCCTCCAGCTTGATGCGATTGAGGCCCGCCCGATATCTGACCCAGTCATAGAGGGAAGTGACCCCGATCTTTCGAACAAGGAGTTCGTAATCACAGCTAAGGGAGAGAAAATTGCGTCACAATTGGTTGAAATCCTTGAGCCGGAGTACCGAGAAGAGTTACGTGATCTCGTTGAGCAGTACAACGAACTTTCTCTGAACGAGTTGCTCAGACACGTCTATTCGGAGTATCCGGAGTATACTACTGAGTCGGAAATCAAGGATGAAATCTTCCAGGGGACTCGATAATGTCTAAGCCTGAGTTAGTCACAAATCAATATACTCGGCGCTGGGTTGAGTCGTGTGAAAACGAGACCAAACAATACGTTCCTGAAAAATATCAATTAGGAATCATCGCGGATTACCTCCAGGGGCAAAATATCGAATTCGGAACCGAGCAGCGCATCTTTTGCTATCCCATCGATATCGTCGGG
>NZ_LOPV01000374.1 GCF_001469865.1 Haloferax profundi | reverse complement strand
GCAATGGAGAGACCTACGCTATCGAGATGAAATCGGGGGATCTCTCCCGTGGCCTCGAGCAGGCGCACCGGGATGCGAGCTTTGTCGACTACTCGTATCTATCTGTCTGGGATGACCGTGTTAGTGAGTCGCTTGTCGAACAAGCGGAAAACCTCCCAATCGGGTTGATGAGCGTCGGCGAAAGGGTTGAAATCCTCGTAGAAGCCGAAAAGTCCACACAACAATTATGTAGCCGAGAAAACGTAATTAAACTAATCAATGGCGACGTTCGAGACGACGCTTCGGTACAAAAATCTCAATGACCGAGACCTCGTTGAGAACAACTACGAACTGTACGACTCTGTTCTGATTCAGGCTCATCTCCTCGCGTACTCGAAGAAGGCTGTCCCTCTTCTAATTCGAGATATGGCTGAAGAGCGGAGCTTCAACTACTACATAGATCCGATGATCTCTGACTTCCGTATCGGGACCAACTTCCGAGATTCAGATGGCGATGTCCGGGGGTGGCACAATCGATACGTCGAAATCCTCGGCGACCCGCTGAGGGAAGTTCTCGACGAGAATCCCAACGCGGACGCAAGTCTCCTTGATGACGACGCAGTGCGTGGCATCTGTGAGTCCCTCGTCGACTATCAGGAGAACTTTATCTACGATCGGCTCCGTGAGGAGGCGGGTAAGTACGAGAAGGTTAGCGTTGAGCCTCACGAAGTGCAACCGAAAGCAGTCATTCCGTGGGTGCACAAAGTTGAACGAATCGAGGACATCCAAACATGCCGTCAGATCCTCACACATACACAAGCGGCGGCGACAATCTCTCTCAAACCGTGTATCTACACGACAACCGGCTTCGCACGAGACACAACCAACCGGACGCAACTCACGAAACTCCTCGGGGAGTTCGAAGTCAACGAATGCTTCCTGGTGTTCGAAGAGCTGAAGAAGTACGAGACCTCTGAAAGCGAGTACAAGACGGTTATCGATCTCGTGTACGATCTATATCAGTCAGGAGTGAAGCCGCACTTCTACTACGGGGACTTCTTCGCCAACTTGCTCTCCTACTTCGGCCTCAGTGGGATGGCAACGGCGTCGCTTTACGACGAGGAGTTCACCGAGAAACTTGAGTACTCGGGTGGAGGCGGACTACCAGCACGCTACTACCTCGATGAAGTGAAGGACTTCCTCAAGGTGACAGCGGCAGTGGACATCATGAATCGAGTCGACGCGCCCATGTGTGATTGCGGGTTCTGCGAGAAGCACTTCGACACATGGCAGGATCTGGCCGCACGTGAGGAGTCAGAGGACGCTTTGAAGCCGATTCTGAAGAAACATCGCATGGCACTTCGGTGGCGACACGGTCGCCTCATTGAGGAGAACAATCTTGAAGACGTTCTTGACGAACTCGAAGACGACTTCTTGAATATTGTTCAGGCATACAGCGCTTCGCCTATGAAGAGCCCCTCGAAACAACTCGACTATCTCCCCAAGTGGATCAACGCCGTTCGGGATCGGGAAGCGTTGGCTGTAGAGGAGTTAGGTCAGTTGCAGTTTGTCTAAGAGTAAACGCATTTACTCGTCTTTCTGACTCCGTTGAAATCCACTAGTAATGATATGCAGACAATCTGTTCTTCATATCTGTGTTTGTGGGCCGGTCATAAGCCAACGGTGAGTCGCTTCAGGTGCTTGCCGTTATACTGAAAACCGTTGGTGGTCCGTGAGCGCTAAGTTGTCGAGGGCATCAACCGACCAGCCAGTGTTTCGAGTTCATTTGCCTCTCCAATAGCGGACACCCACCGTTCGGGAAGATGCGACGCGCCGAACCGGGCTCCTGCGACTGCTCCGGCGATCGCACCGATCGTGTCTGTATCGCCGCCTCGGTTCACTGGCGTCACGATTGCGTCTTCCAGTTCCGTCGCGGTAAGCGCGTCGTGAAGCGCCGTTTGTAGCGAGTGAATTACGTACCCTGACGTTTCTAACGACTCTAGTGACCCGCCACTAGCGATTGGTGCGAGTGCCTCAGTGAGTTCATCTGGTGCGTCATCGGCGACATAGTCCAGTGCGTCCGCCAGCGGTGCTTCGGTGTCGTCGAGCAACCCGGCGATTGTGAGGTTCAACACAGCACACCCCCACGTGCACCGCGGGTCTGCGTGCGTGATTTGTGAGGACTGCTGGCTAACTTCGACGAGTGTGTCCCAGTCCGCAGCGTACGGAATCGCGAGTGGTGCACACCTCATTACACTCCCATTCCCGGCATTCTGCCCCTCTGGGCTATTCTCCCAGACTTGTTGGCCGGCTTCGTCCCAGGCTGCTCCATGCTTGAGGCGGCTTAGGGAACGGACCGTCATGCGTCCGATATCGAAC
>NZ_LOPV01000373.1 GCF_001469865.1 Haloferax profundi | reverse complement strand
ACCCGACCATGTGGTCTAGTCGACCGTGCTCATCAGCAATTTCTTCGGCGGACATGAACTCGACCGGCCGGCCAAGCGCGTCCCCACAGGCAAGCCCAAGTAACACGCCGCGTGTACGATCAGCATTCATACACTGCTCGACGAGGACAGCCCCGAAAAGTGTTCGCCGGGTGCCACATGACCGTGCGCCGTTCAGGAACTCTACAGCTAGATTCGAGCGTTACTCGTCGAATGCGTCTACAATCTGTTGGTCGCGTTGCAACGCTTCTTCCACGGTCGGGCTTCGCGGTTCAACAACGATTTCTTCATGTTGCCAGTGTCGGCCGTCTTTCCCGTTCCACACGCCGTACAGCGTCGCGCCAGGCAGCACCAGTACACCGAATCGGACTGCTAAGTAGTACAGGACAGACCTCGATGCACACATCACCTACCTCGCCAGAACCTATCCCGACTCCACAGTCAAGACCCGGTACAACCACCTGCGCACCTTTCTAGGCTGGCTCGTCCACCAGAAGAGAGTTCTTGAGCAACATCCCGCTGACCACGATACCTTCGAGATCATGAAGTACATCTTGCGGGGGACAACCCGAAAGCAACAGGAGACCGCTGCCCGCGGTGGGGTTGTCTTCGCCACGCAAAATGAGTACGAACAACTCATCGAACATGTTCCGACACCGAAGTTCCGGAACGAACTCATAATCAAGATACTGTACGGGTTGGGGCTTCGGCGAAAGGAGCTGGTCGACATCAAAATTGCTCCTAAGCAACCAGACGAGGGTAGGTACGGCCATCTAGATTTTGAAAAGAACAAACTGGAAGTGCCAGCGGCCAAGAGCGACGACGGTCGGCCTCTCTGGTTTGGGTCGAAGTTGCGCGCCCCACTCCGAAGGTGGATTCGAAGCGAGCGCGATGCGGTGTTCTACGCAAGTGAGTCAGACTACCTCTTCCCTTCGCGAAGCAGTGTGCAGCTCACACCGAAGCGGGTGACTGCTGTTGTCGCCGAGGCCGCAGAGAACGCTGGAATTCAGTCAGTGATGTACACCGACCAGAATGGATACGAGCGGCGACGCATCACGCCACACGCACTCAGACACGGATTCGCCGTCAGGCACGTACGCAATGGGACAGTTGTGGTGACTTTGCGCGACCTCATGGGTGATAAAGACGTGTCCGTAACACAGGTCTACCTCCAATTCCGTGATTCGACGCTTCGGGACGCGATGCACCGGAACTCCCCCAATCTGTAGTATCCAGTTGGTCACGAACTGCTCGTAGTCGTGGTTCAGCCGGCGTTACTCCCGTTCAACATAGTCATCCACCCGGAACTATACACAATTCGTCTCTAATCCAAAAGAAACGTCGGCAGTGCCACCATTACCCACCAACACGCGTGGTCGCCAATCCGAGTTGCACCATCTATCATATTCATCTCGCCATTGGTAAAACTGTCTGGGCACATGAAAACATCGCCACTACTCCTCGTCGACCTTCGGTCAGCAGTCTCCACGTCGATGTCGTGCTTAATGAGGTGGTTACCTCGCCGTACCGACCGTGTAGACGGTTTTGACGGGTTTGGACTCACCGAGGGTGCTGACTCGGACATGGTCTCCCACATCGGGTTTTGTAGTTATTCTACGCTCGAAATCGGGAGCAGTCCTTTATAATGGGTCCTCCATCAAGGCCGCTGGCTCGGGGGGTTCTCGAATGCTTATAACCCATGACGAGGAAAGAGGTACCAACGCACCACGAGGTTCTCAAAATGGCAGGTCAAACATCCGTTTTCAGCACTTGGGGCAGGAATAGTCGCCTATATGACCGTTATACGTCGAACGCAGCTGACGAACTTTCATCCAACGAGGTGCTTCAGGAGGCACAGGTCGAGTGGGAGCAGTTCTTCATCAACAGCCATGGAGACATCTTTAATGGGATTGATATCGAGAATCCTCGGGAGAGTCTGTTCATCGACACGCTGTACTACGATTTTATCGTTGACCAGATCATTGAGTTTGCCGAACGGCAGTTCGGTTTCCGCGTCGTCAACCAAGAGGCAAACTACAACACCGACGCTCTCTCGTTCAACTTCCAGTCCCTGCACGAATCGATTATTGACACGGACTCCATCGAGCGGAACATCGACGAGTTCCTCGAAAAGGTCGATCTGGTGAACACGGATTCGGACTTCCTCCGAGGACTCTACGAAAGCATCATCTCCCACGAGATGCGCCTTCAACTCGGCGAGTACTATACACCGAGGGGCGTGTCGGAACTGTCGGTTGGTGAACTCGACGTCGATGATTTCGAGTCGGACACATTCCTCGACCCGGGGTGTGGTTCGGGCATTTTCCTTGCTACGTGCATCGATGCGAAGCGGGACGCGTTGGAGGACGTACTTGCACCGGACACCCTCGTGGACGTCATCACGGACACGGTGTACGGCGTCGATCTGAATCCCGTGGCGGTTAAAAGTGCGAAGCTCAGCTATCTCCTTTCGCTTCTCCCTGTCCTCGAGGACGACGGGG
>NZ_LOPV01000372.1 GCF_001469865.1 Haloferax profundi | reverse complement strand
GTGCCTGACCGACTCGCTCAAGCTGACGAGGGATGACGAGATCCGTTTCGGGGACGAACCGCTTGACCTGAACGTTGACCACTTGGTCGGTAATCCACCGTGGATCACATGGGGGAATCTCTCCGAGCAGGTTCGGGATGCGTGGCGTGAGAAGTACGTGAAACAGTTGGACTTGCTTCCGCACCACGGCGTCGAGATGCGGCTGGGGCACGCCAACGACGACATCTCGGTGACGTTCATCTGGGTCTGCATCCACCATTATCTCGACGAGGATGGCGACGCCAGTTTCGTCCTTAAGCGGGACATTATGAAGGGGCCGGCTGGCCGTCTACTCCGCACGCAACGGGTGAACTCTCGTCCGGTTGCGGTGCGACATATTCACGACTTCAACCGCCTTCGCCCGTTCGGTGACGATGTGGGTGTGCATTCCGCCATCTACACACTGGACGCTGACAGCGAATTTGAGTTCCCGATCGCGGTTGACTCGTGGAAGAAAGCGAGCGGCAAGCCGACGTTCTCGACCGTCGAAGCAATGCGAGATACGCTGGAACACGAGAACACCGGAATGATTCCAGTGGAGGAGGATGAACCGTCCTCCTCGTGGATCAGGGAAGATGCCGAGAACCGTGCCCTCGGTGAGTGCGAGCACGACATCCGTCACGGGGTGAAGGACGACGCTAAGGACGTGTACAGCATTGACCGAGAGCAACTGGATGCGCTGGAACACGACCATATCTATCCGTACATCAAGTCCAAGCACGTGGTGAAGTATGGTCTGTTCGGCCACGACCTCCACCTCGTGCCGATTAAGAAGGCCAACGAGGACAATGAGACCGAATTGCAGAACAACTGTCCCAAGACGTACGGTTATCTTGAATCGAACAAGCAGGCCCTCGAAGATCGGTCGTCGACGTGGTTGGAGAAGGGTGCGTTCTATAACGTGTTCGGGTTGGGCGACTACACGTGGTCGGATTACAAGGTCGTCTGGTGCCGCCTCGGCTTCAAGCCCCATTTCGCGGTGGTCAGCACGGTTGACGACGATGACTTGGGCGAGAAGATGGTCGTTCCGGGCGACCATTTCATGTTCATCTCAACTGATGACAAGTACGAGGCGCACTTCCTCTGCGGCCTACTCAACTCGTCGATCTATCAAAAGTCTATAAAAGGAATCGCCTCGGAGGGGAAGTCTAGTCTCTCGAAGACTGCTATCAGCAAACTGGAACTCCCGGAGTACAAGGAGACAGAGGACAGCAAGCAGCTCGCCGAGCTCTCAATGGAGGCTCATGAGATTGTCCCGCAGCACACAGACGTGAGCAAGCGGAAGTACAACAAGAAGAACATCGAGGAGTTGGATGTCGTTCAGGCCGAGATTGACGAGCTGGTGGAGGAGATGCTGTCTGAGGGGTCGCTATTCCCCGGCGTCGGACAGAGTACTTTGGCTTCCTATTGAGCCGTAAATACGCTCGGTTCCCTCGGGAACATCGTCCTTGACCATCTTGTTGTAGTTGAACCGCCACTGCAGGGCGGGCGTTATGGTGATTGCCCCCTTTACCGGCGGATCCTCCTTGATTTCGTTGAATTTTTCATCGCTGATTGCACCGACACCCGTCAGGTTCTCCAACTGTTCACGGAGTTCAGACTCAGATAGTTTGCCCTCTCTGTAGTCTGCAACCAGTTTGACGGCGTCCTCAGACTTGCGGTAGTCGCTTGCGCGTTCCTTCGGAATGTAGGCACAGGTCTTAATTTCGAACTTGTTCCCGCCGTCGACAGACTGCTTGTCGTAGACAAACAGGAGAATGTTGTAGTCAACTCCAGTGATTCGCTCGCCCGGGTCGTCAAAGGTACTGGATGACTGCGGCTGGCGGTTCGATGTCGTTTTCACGTCAAGGTTGAATGCTGGAAGGTCGATGTCCTCGGCGACCGACCCCTCGGAGACAAGCCCGTGTTTCTCCTCAAACCAGTCGCGCAGTTCTTTCTCGAAGTAGGTTCCGATCTGTTTTGAGGTGCTGCTCTTGTTTTCGGGAACAGTACGTGATTCCATTTCGACGCAAAATTCCCCGACTGAATCGAGATAGTTGCGGAGGTCAAGTTCGCCCGATTTGTCGTCCATGTCTCGCAGTGTGAATTCATCCCATGAAAACTTTGTCAACTCTTTGTGACAGATTTGGCAGAGCTTATATACCCCGAATTCGAAACCCTTCGAAAGGTGGTCAAATGAGTAGTGTATCCAAAGCTGATGAGGCAGTTCTCACGGAAATTAAGAAACAGACCGGAGTTTCATACGACCCTGAAACGGGGTCTACCGAGTTTACTGGAGTTCCAACCGATACAGAACAGT
>NZ_LOPV01000371.1 GCF_001469865.1 Haloferax profundi | reverse complement strand
TGGTGGAGTACTTGATAAAGAACAAGTACCTCACGAAAGACGACCTGCCGATCTCAGCGGCTCGGGCGCAGGTACGGTATCTCATCAACTCCAACCCCTCTCACGAGGATCGCGACATGGTTCGGCCCCGCATGGTCGGGGAGGGGGTCTACTTGGAGACAAACCATGACTCTTCGTCGAAGGCCCGATATTCGGCACGGTTCATCGAAGACTACGTCCTCAACGAGTGATTTGCCAGACAAGTCTGCGCACACACCGTGATAGACTCGGCTACGGGTTGGTGCTGATGGCCTCAGGGGTCACGGAGTATGCACCAATATAGGAGAGAACGACTAGTAGCGAGCTACTATCGCCGGCGACACCATCATCCATCCCTCAATCACTGACGGCATCAACCTCAAGATGAACAACCGTCCCACGCCAGACGAGTAGTACGCGCTTCCATCCGTAGCGGAATAGGGAATTATTACCGCTGAAATACATCTACGGTAATGGTTCGTCGGTATAGAGGAGAGTTAGTCGACCCGAGCAGTCCAGAGAAGTCGTCTGGCTCCCCGGGAGTCGACAACCTCGACCTTCCCGTTGCTTGCCAACCGCACCAACTCCCGTGCGATCAACAACTCACTTTCACTAACCCCGTCGCCGAGTACCCACGTCGGATACTGCTCCGACCAACCCATTACCGTGAGTAGTCGGCGTTGGGGTGGTGTAATTGCAGTCATCGCATATTCCCCATCAGTGACTTGATAATCTGTTCATCCTCATCGTCCTCATCATCTGCTTTAACCTTTGCTTCGCCCGCCTTTGCGTCACGGGCGTTCCCCACAATTTCACGTCCGGTATCGAACCCGTGCTTCTGTTCGATCAGGGTCAGCACCGCATTGTACGGTGCGGCAGGAAGTCCCTCTTCCTTGACCGGGTAGTCCTCTTCGACCAGCCCTTCGCGCTCGGCGAGCCAGCGAATCACGCGGTACGGCACGGGGTCATCACCGGGTATCATTCCCTGCTGCTTCGCGTACTTCCAGCACTCGTAAATCTCGCTGTCGTCAAAGCGGCCGCCGGGGGACTTGGTGTCCCGAATGCTGGCGGCGCACGCCAGCCACGTCAGCGCGGTGTAGCTACTCGGCCGGGGCGGTTCCTGGGAGCGAACAGCCTTCACTGATGCCGATGGTGAGCCATGTCTTCACATCGACGGGTGGTCGTTCCCAGGCCGGTACCACCACGAGAGTCCCTTGGCTACATATGATTTGGTTGACGAGGGCGTTCCACGCAGCGAATTCCTCAAGGGCGGCAGCAACGGTCCCGTGTTGGGCGCGACCGAAGCGGACGACCTCTGCACCGAGGTGCGTAAGCAGCTCTCCATCGGGCCGATTGTCGACAAGACCGAGGAGAATTGCTCCGCGACGGCCGCCTGATACGCTGTTTATCACGTGTTCAGAGTAGATATCAGCGGTGTCGCCGTCTGCAGAGAGGGCGAGTGCGTAACCCAGGTAGTTCTTTGGATGGTTTACCGGGAAGCTGCCTTCGGTGAGTCGGTGTGTCGTGGCCTGGAACCGGATGGCGTCGATAGTGGTGGAGAAGTCACCGACACCCGTAACGCGGGCAGGTTCGACGAGCGTTGCGTCGTACGGGCTTTCGACGCCGATGACGCCGATGTTGAGATTTCGGGCCAGTGCACGTGCTTGGTCAGAGATGCTCTGCATGGGGGGCAGCAACGTACCCGATATTAACTTCGGACAGGTGGCCGTGCGCCTGGTTGATACCGGTTCTGACGTCAGCGGCGCTCGGGTCGGTGTTGTGGCCTTTCGCCTCGATGGCGGCAACAGGGGTTGTCGCGGCGTCGGCGTTCAGCACTTCGAGAGCGGGCATCCCGACGCCGAGGAGGTCAGGCTCACCGTCGGTGAGGCGAATCGTGTTGTATGGTGCGAGGCGACGACGCAGGTCGTCCGGGATCTCCCACCCGCCCCACGTCGGCTTGGTGAACTGGGTTTCCGTGACAGCGTAATGGTCCGTGCTTGTATCGAGATCAGGGTAGAGTGTGTCCTTCGCGGCAGCGAGAACGGTGGGCTCGGTAAGTGTAGCTGCCATTATTATCGCTATTCACGACCTGTTATCATTAGTTTAGGGAGTGTGGGACCGCTATTGTTCAGTTGTCGTATAATGAGTGGATTATTCGTCCCACTCGATGGGGCGTTCGATGATTGGGTCGTCGCCGAAGTCGAAGCTGCGGAGGTCTACCTGAACGTTCCGTTCGCGTGTTTCGCGTTGCCGGTTGCGTAGCCGGTCGAATGGTTGTGGGATTTCGAGGAGTTCTGCGTCGCCGCTGTTGCCGAGTCGGATGTTCCGGGCGACGTAGAGGTAGTAATGCTTGCTGAGCGGGCCGCCTGCGGCTTTCCATTCGTTCCAGGAGAGGGATGGCTTGCGTGTGTTCAGGCCGGAGGTTTTGAGCTCGATGCAACGGTCGATCACTGCGTCGCCGTTGTCGTCAGTTCGGATCGTGAGGACGTCGAATCCGGGCCAGTCGCGGTCGAGCGGGTTTTCTGCGGCGGATAGGCCGCGTTGGTCTGCGAATCGGTGAATCGCGGATTCGAGGAGCTCGGAGTGTTCGCGGTGCTTTAGGTATTCTTCTGGTGTGTGAACGTCGAAGACTTTCGATTCCGGGTTGGGTTCGTCGGCGTCCGCGAGCCGCGTTCGTTCTGCATCAAGCGTAATTGCCATACCGAACGCGTCTATCTCGTCACGGTACTCTTGTGACGCAGCTCCACCCCCACCGCTATGACTACTGGATGTGGACTGTTCGTTCCCCGAGTCTTGGCGACCACCGTTATCGGATGGGTTTGTGGAGACGTCGGCGTTCTGGAGTGATTCGGCGATTCGCCGGTCGCCGATTCGAGTGACGGCGTCGATACTAGGGATGCGCGAGGAGTGTGCGCTGGTTCCAGCCGTGCCGGTGGATGATTCCGATCCGCCGTTAGCTGCTGCGGTATGTGTGTTCGTGGTGGAATCGAATGCGCCGTCATTGTCTGGTTCAGGGTCGGGTGGGTGATCTGTCACGCCGTCCTCCTTCGGTGGATCATCATGGTCACTTTCGAAGAGTGCTTTCCGAGTCACTTCGATTTGGCCGTTCGGAACTTCGCTCCCGACGGTTCGGAGTCGCTCGTGTAACGCGATAGCTGGCGTTTCGTTCTCGAACGCGTAGTCCACGAGGTTGTTGACTGCCTCGTAGTACTGTGGGACATCAAGCCGGTCGGTGTACGCGCCGGTGAGTGCGTCGACGAACGCCTCTCGGTTGAGTGTCGCGTCGATGAGGATCGTGGTAATCGTGTCGCCGTCGCGTTCAATGTGGTACGGCTGCGGTTTCGGGTCGAGATTACGGTTCCAGGTGCCGTCGGTGAGCGTGATGTTGAGATCGAGGTCGGTGACGAACACGATGTTCTCGAAGAATGACTTGGTTCGGGTCGTGTCTTGGTCGACGAGCGCGGATGATGGCCGGTTCGTTCGGAGACGGAGGACGAGCGCGGCAAGGACGGTCTGGAGCCACGTGGTGTCGATTTCGAAGCCAGAGATAGATGTCGGGAGAGGTCGTCCATCGCCGTATCCAGGTTGTTTCTCGACAGCGGCTCGCAAGTCGGTTGCGCCGCAGTATTCGCCGAGACTGACGGCTTCTGATTTGAACATAGCGAGGAGTGGAACGCCGAGATTTCCGTAGCGGTCACGACTGCTTCGTGACCGGACGAAGTAGGTGTCACCCGCGCGTTTGAGAGCGTACTTATCGTCAACCCGGCAGAGGACAAGTGCGTCCGCGACCCTGCTTTGTTCGGGGTCCCACTCGCCACTGATCTGGCTGCCACGCGTTAGTCCCGGGAGGAGTTCAGCGACGCGTGTGTAGAGTAGTTCGACAGCACTGCTGTACTGAGCGAGGTCGTCATCGGTCCACGCGAGTAACTCCCCGATACGACTGATCACGCGTTCGGCGTCCTGTGGTGAGAACGTGCCTTGCTCCAGCCGGACCCCGATACCGAGTGTGTCGGCGAGTTCTTCGAAGCTGACGGGCGTTTCACTTTCTCTCGTTGGGAAGTCCCCGTCTACGAACGGTAGCAAGGGCTGTAGCCCGTTCACGTCGAGGCTGAAGCGCTCACGGTCGCTGCGTGGAAGACTCCACGCGGCCGTTGGGCGGACGGCATCGAACGAGGTCGGCACCCAAGATGCCTGTCGGAGTTGCCACACCCACAGGTTCCAGCCGAGCTCCGATTGTTCATCGTGTGTGAACACATAGCTCACGTCACTGCCGCGCCACCGTTCGTTGGTGAACTCCGCGACAGTCGTGTGTCGTCGCTTGGAGAGACCGTGGTTCCACCAGCGCGTGAGGTGCGTGAGGAGACGATTCCCAACCTCGTCCGATTGTTTGGCGGCCGAGAGGATTTCCGACGCGTACTCTAGAGAATTCACTTGGAACAGGTACTGCTCGTCTGGGTCGGGGATTTCCGAGGTTACCGCATCCACGAGGTGGTCGCGGTACGACTGCCACTCGGCATCGGTGAGTCCCGTGTATCGGTGATCGACGGAGTAGACACCGTCTCCTTGGAGGTCTTCGGACGCTGTAATCGTCGAATTCGACGGTTGACTGAGACCCTGTGTCTGACGATACGTCTGCTGTTCACCGGGCGCGAATAGTGGTAGCGGGCGGAGATGTTCGAACACGCCGAGCCACGAGAAGAACGCTGCCCATGCTTCGAGCGTCTCTGAGCGCTCTTCGACTTCGTCAGTAGTGAACCACGTAGGTGGAGCGAGGAACTTCGGATCGAATCGTTCTGAATCAGTGTGGTCGGCGACGGCGTTGAGGAACGGTTCGATGTGGGCGTCTTCGGGGCGGTCGAGCGCGGTTTGCCAAGCCGAGCTGAAGTACACGCGGTGTGCAGGATGCCACTCGACTGTGCCGTCCTCTGTTGGCTGTGTCGGGACGGGAAGTTGTGCTAGGGCCGAGTATGGCTTCTTCGCAGATTGGTAGAGTAGTGGGGATTCTGGGCTGCGGTCGTTTTCAGGTGACTGGACGTCCGTCATTTCACGGATCGTTCGTAACACTCCGTCGGACGCGAGGATAGACGGGTCCGCATTTGGTGAGTTTGGTCCAGGGAGATGTGGGCTGATTGCAGTGTCGAACACTTGTGAGAACAGGTAGTCGTTGATGTCCCAGATCGTCTGAACGTCGGCGTCGAAGTTCGCCGGGAGTACGTCTTCTCGAAGCGGTGCCGCGCGGTCGGCGTTCGTGCCGTGGTACAGTTCACGCGGAAGAAATTCGAGCGTCGGTAAGGCGTCCGCTGTAATGTCACCCTCTGGTGGCATGAAGATCGTGCCGGCCTCGTTCGAACCGCGTATCGCGTGCTTCGTCTCTTCGGGGTCGGTTTTGATCTCAACGGGGAACACGTCTTGTCGGCGGCACGCTTCGTCGAAGGCTGAACGGTCCTCGTCGCTCTCCAGCGTTTTGCGCAGACGAACGAGATAGACAAGGACCGGATCGACCGTGAGGCGGCACGGCTCGTCGTCATCAGGGGGGATTCGGCCGAATTCACGCTCGTCAACGATGCGGAGGGGAGGATCCACAGAAACAGCAGCGAGGGCTTCAGGTATCGATGACGCGTCGTACTGTGACGCACCGTACGCAACTAGCGTCTGGGCGTGCTGGTGGGCGGATAATTCCGCTGAAGGGACGTACGGCTGGTCGTCGGCTTGACTGTCCCCGGACTGGAGGAGAGACACGAAGTCGGTACCTAAGTCCGAGAGTTTACCGGACGTTGGGGGTACTGTGATGTCATCGATGGCAATTCGTTGGTTAGCACGCGCACTCGGAAGGAATTCAACGGACGTGAGTCGGGTCTTGATCGTGTCGAATAGACAGTCCTCAACAGTCCCTTGGGTAAACGACCAGTCCCGGCCTTGCCCCAACGACGGGTCCAGCGTGGTGAGGAAGTCCCCCGCCAATGTTGCGGACTGGTCAACGAACGAAATGACACCATCTGCGAGGAGCTCACCAACTGCCGTGAACAGGAGGGCGTTGAACTGGCCGTCGTACCCGCGCGAGTCATCGTAGTTGAGTGTGAGGTTTCGGCGAGACGTGTCTGACTGGAAAGTCCCAGTCACGAGCGCTGGGATTGGGCTGCGTTCTTTCGTCGGGAGGAAAACATGAAGGTACGGTGGTCGGTCGTGAGTCTCGCCGTAAACGGGCTTGAGTTTCCAATCCCTAGGCCGAAGAGTGGGAGGGGAGTCCACAGGGGTCGCGGTGAATGCAATGCCAACGCTTAATTCTCCCATCGCATCCACCTCTGGCTGGGTCAGATCCGCGCGGTCCGATATCTGTTCATGGTCAAG
Source organism: Haloferax profundi (assembly GCF_001469865.1). Taxonomy (GTDB): domain Archaea; phylum Halobacteriota; class Halobacteria; order Halobacteriales; family Haloferacaceae; genus Haloferax; species Haloferax profundi. The sequence goes on along the minus strand of NZ_LOPV01000371.1, from coordinate 7,276 downwards.
GTCGGTTTGTTCGAACAGGCAGAACCAGTCGGTGCGCGTACCCTCTGGGCCCTCCGCTGTGTCTGTGGTGAGCTCTATGAGCGTTGCGTCACAGCCGGTCATATCGTGTCGGGCAGTCTCCCATTCCCAGTCTTGCCCGAGACTGCTGATTTCGATCTCTTGAAGCTGTGGCAGCAGTGCGACCGTGTTTGCGTCTAGGCCTTCGAGCTTGGTATGGATTGATTCCCGGTGCCGTACGGGGTCTCGAAGTGGGAGTTTGAACACGGTCGTAAATCCATCATTCAGAAGTGTTCGCACTCGGGGCGGAGTTGTTGTCTCGTGTGGAAGACAGAGCAAGGGAACTTGTTCAGCAGCGAGTGCGTCGTCCCGCTCAGCAGATATCTTATCGTTGCCATTCAGGAGATCTGCTGTGGTCTTTCGATTGAATTGCGCCTGAACGTTCTCTGAGTATACACTCGGATTATCCGTGACGCCAAGAACGGACGTGAACCCCCGGCCCTTGTGGCCAATGGTCGTCTCGCCAGCTTTTGTCGTCCGGGTCGTGAGCGTCAGTGCGTAAAGGTCTTCGAAGGAGAACGCCGCACCGTTATTCGCAACGAGGAGGGAGTCTTCCGTGAGTTCGAACCGTACCCGTGGTTCGTCGGTGTTGTCCATCTCGTCGACGGCGTTCTGTAGCAACTCGAAGACGAACCGACCCTCGTAGTCAGCGCGGTCCTGGCGTTCAGTCCCCGCATCAGCCTCAATTCGATCCGGATTACTCTCGTAGGTGTCGACGTGCCGGCATTGAATGTCCGAAATCGAGGCCGGCCCGGAACCGTTCATACACGTTGGTGTCGAGTCAGAGATATATACCCCCGGGGAAGTGGTGTTGAGAGAATGGCAAAGGACCAGAACTAATCGACATCAACAACACTGGAATCTGCTTAACAGATCAGGAGGAACAGCCAGAATGGAATATAACAGATTCTTGTTTCCCCTCTCTGAGTAACGAGTGACTCGCTCTCGACGACGCTCTTTGGGAGACTGTCGGTGATGACGAACCGGTACGGTGCCTGGTAGTCTAACTCCTGTAGCTCTTCGCTGTCTGATTTAGTGTGTTGACCAGAGTCAGGGTCGAAGTCTTCGGCGATTGTTTCGGCGTTGCCAGTGTGCGGGTGGTAGGAGAGGATGAAGGGGAGGACGTGTCCGTTGCGGTGAAGGATGTAGTCAACGAGGCCGGACTCGGTTTCTGTGTATTCGACATCGTATGCTCCGACGGTGTATGCGAGGCGTTTGGCGTGGTCGAAGGCGACAGTGCGGGCGAGTTTGTACTCGAATTCGTGGTTGAGCGTGTCTTGCTGTTCGTAGCCCTCGAAGCCGTGGTGATCCTGTCGCTGTGAGAGGAGAACGAGGTGGCGTGGGTTGCGGAGGTACAGGCGGGTGCGGCGGTAGCGTCGGAGGGAGTAGTCGTGTGATTCAGTGACAGCGATCCCCTCGTCAAGAACATCGAGGTAACTATCGACGGTCCGTCTGTCAACGCCGATCTGGTCACTGAGGTTTGTGTACTGGAGTTCTTCACCGGCGTTGGTGGCAGCGATGGAACTGAGTCTATGGAGGTTTTCGGGTTGTTGGATGGATCGGTACTTGGCGAGTTCTTTGTAGAGGAAGAGAAGGAAATGAGATTTGGATAGACCGTTCCGGATCGATGGGTCGTCTGTTTGGTGGAGAGTGCCGCCTGTGCGCAGGTATGCGCGCGCGGCGTCGTGAAGGTTGTCTCGGTCGTCCGCGTCGAAAATGTTGAAACAGAGTTCTGAGAGTGTCTCAACTGCATTGTCGAGACTAGTGTCGGAATCTCTTCCGGACAGCCCAGTTCGAATCGTCTTGATCGGCGATGGGCCGTCTAAGTCGGTTGATTGGTATTGTTCGAGTTGGGTTCGGAATTCGCCATCAAAATCGACGCCGAGACCTTTGCCGATTTGAACGGTGTCGATGAATTTCATCGGGAGGATCGGCCATAATTCGAATGCTTCGACAGTGTCGGCGGATTCGGTAGTGGAGATATCCACTTGAGAAGCGACGATACCGGTCAGGATTAGGTACGTATCCTCGTCGACGGCATCGAGTAGCTGTGCTTTCCGATCCTCGTTGAGGTCAAGGGCTTGGACATCGTCGAGGAGGATGAACTTTTGTCCTTGACGGGGTGCGACGTGCGTTTGGAAGTAGTCGATGACTTGGTTGAGGCGTTTGATGTCGTCGCCTTCGCGTTCAAGTTGGTATAGGGAGTCTTCTAAGGGTATGTAGAGGATTTGCCGCGGTCCGATTGCGGAGGTGAGTTCGAGTTCTGTGTTTTGGTTCGGGAAGTCGGTCGTGCTGAGGAGCGCTGCGACGAGTTGGTGGAGAAGGGTGGTTTTGCCGATGCCGGTCTGGCCGTGAATTGCGTAGACGAGGCTCTCGACGCCGTCAGTGTAGTGGGTGTTTGTCGTTTTGAGAACGCGGTGGAAATCAGATCGAGGGGTGAGGTCTGTGGCTTGCGATAGTTCCGGAGAATCATCGTTATTCCACCACTGGTTATGCTGTTCGGCGTCGCCGATGTACTCTTCTGCACTCCCTGTCCCAAGCATAGAGACGATTACTAGGGGCTAGTACAAATATTCACGCATCTCGATGTCCCTATTCAGGGTGTACTGATGTCTTGTTGTCTATCAGTCCCAGTGTAGCAAATTTCGACGCTCGGTGTCGTTCGATACTCTCTGATAAGAGTCTCATTTGTGCCATTGAGACTCTTTTTGGAGTATGCTGCATCTAAATTTGATTTATTGTGTTTGAGATTCGCCTAGTGAAAATTTATTTATTGTGGGCGTCCGTTGGTCGGTGTAGATGGCAGTCAAGGCCGATATCGAGGATGGAGAAGAGATCGACATCGCGCTGCGCGTCACGGGGATTGACGAGTGGGAGCACGATGCCATCGCTCAGAAAATCCAGCTGGAGGACATCGACAACGCGGCGATAGATCTGACAGTGTTTCACAACAACGAGGTCGCGAACTTTGAGTGGCAGATCGGGGAGTGGTATCTCCTAGAGAACGTCGTCGGGAACGAATTCCGTGGCGAGATGCAACTCAACCCAGGGTACGACCTTAACGTCACGCTATTAGACGATCCTCCAGCCGCTGTCGAGAACGACAAGTTGCCCGGTAGTGAACCCTCGGAAAGACCGGTCGACCTGTCAGGAGAGAGGGGTTCGAGCGGTGCTGCCGCGACGACATCGGATGCGTCCGATGGTGAAGAGTTCGTTAGCGGAAGCGAGGTCGATGGTAGTTCGCGCCCGACAGCTGATGGTGGCGGCAAGCTCCTGCATCAACAGCCGCTCTCGGACGGGAACTACTTGTTGCAGTTCGAACTCGGGTCGTTGCCGGAGTTACCGGTCCACGAGTACGAACTCCAGGCGACCGGTAGTGGCGGAATCGACCCTGACGATTTCACGAACGGGATTGAGGGGTTCACGGCGAAAGCGGCGAACTACTACCAGTCACGAATCGGGAGTCCCGTGACGACGGCCGATGCGTCCCGGCGGCGTATCTATGCGACCGAGAAACTCCACAGTACGATCTCGATTCACGGGTACACTGTCAAACCGGTTCATCAGGGCGAGACAACGCTTGAAGCGCGTTCGTACACGAATGACGGCCCGCTCCAGGAGTTCGTCAAGCAGGACGTGAAACGGGCCGTTGCTGGTCGTTTCGAGGTGTCCGGGATCGATTCGATCATCGAGCCCACCCCGCAACGAACCGCGAACAGCGGGTTGTTCGAAGCCTATCGGAAGTACAAGTGCCGGATTCGCGTCGATGCTGACGGGACTGTGATTTGTGGCGTGAACGTTGCGTACCATTTGGAATCGACGTTTTCCGCCGCTGAGTGGGTGCAACGCGGCCACGACATCGCCGAGGTGACCGTCGAGCATGACACGGATCTGTACGACAGTGCGCGCACGGCGAGGGTCAAGGAGGTCATCGACATGGACTACGATGATGTGCTGGACGGGCCGGGCGTCCCGATGTCGGAGTACCACGAGAAGCACGTCGAACAGGACGTCATCGACTCGATGCGGGCTGGCGACCCGATCATCGCTGATCTGCAGTACGGGAGCGGCGAGGATTCGATCTTCCCGCAGCTCCTGGCGTACTGCAAGGTCATCCCGACTTTCGACCAGTTGGGCCGCGTCGATGAGACGTTCCTGAACGTCATCCACAACGAGAGCCGGATGAAACCCGAGGAACGGTTCAATGTCGTCACGTCGTTCGTCGACCTGCTTGGCCCGACACCGTACTTCGGCTTCGACCCCGTCCCGCAGCCAACGAACGCCGGGTACCGAGAACACCAGATACGGAACCGACCAAACCTGCGGTTCGGTGACGGACAGACGGGGTTCTACGGGGCCGGCGGGCTGGAACGGAAGGGCTATGGCGTGTATAAGGCACCAGAATCGTTCGACATCATCGCGCTGTATCCCGAAGACGAGGAGGACGACGCGCGGCCGTACGTGCTCTCGCTGCTCAACAAGCTCGCAGACTACGATGCGAGTCCGACAGCGTTCGACCGCGACACCTACGAACTCAGCTCGGAATTCCACTACTCCCAGCACGCGCAGAAAGCGAGTGATTACGATGCGGCGCTGATCGTCGTGCCGGATGCAGACGAGGCTGCGGCAGCGGACTACGACGACCCGTATCCCGAGTTCAAGCGGCGGCTCGGACAACTCGGCGTGCCGAGTCAGATGATCTCCGTCGACAATCTCGGTAACGACAACTACCGCGGGAACATTTGTTCGTCCCTCATTGGGAAAGCAGGCGGCGTGCCGTGGCGTATCGACGACGTCCCAGGGGCCGTTGACGCGTTCGTCGGTCTTGACGTGACGTACGACCACGCGACCAAGCAACACCTCGGTGCGGCTGCGAACGTCATCATGGCCGACGGAACCATCCTCGCGTCAGAAGCCGTCACGAAGCAGGCTGGCGAGACGTTCGACGAGGACGACGTAGCAAACGTCATCAAGCACGTCCTGGAAATATTTGCCGAAGAGGAAGGCCGACCGCCGCGGCACGTGGTCATTCATCGGGATGGGAAGTTCTACCTCGATATCGAGAGCCTCATCAGCCGTCTCGACAAAGCCCGCGATCTCATCCAGCGGTTCGACCTCGTCGAGATTCGGAAATCCGGGAACCCCCGTATCGCCGAGTACGACGAATCGAACTCGCGGTTCGATATCGCGGACAAAGGCGTCGCCTTCCACGTCCACAACGGCGACCACTCCTATCTGACCACGACCGGTGGGAAGGAGGGTAGTCCAGGCACGCCGCGGCCGTTGCAGATCGTGAAACGCTACGGATCGACAGACCTCGACACGCTCGCGGAGCAGACCTACTGGCTGTCTGAAGCACACGTCGGTTCGCTGAGTCGGTCCACCCGGCTCCCTATCACCACGTACTACGCTGACAAGTGCGCCGATTTCGCCATGAAAGGCTACCTCACCAAGGGCAGCGTCATCCGCGGTGTCCCATACATCTGACCATGCGCCAGTACAGATTCACGCAACCACTCACGCACCCGTCAACACACCGGTAACCCTCACATGCCCAAGACTGAATTCGAAGCAACGGTCGAATTTGATGACGGCAGCACCGCTGAACTGGAGATGGCTGCCGACAAATCATGGGACAGTTTCCTGAAATACTTCGGTGACGCCCAGCACGTCTACTGCGTCACGTACAGTCAGTCCCCGGCGTTCATCTACAAGATGTTTCAGAACCGGGACCTCGCAGTGGACTCACTGGAGGTCATCGTCGGAGACAACCAGCACGACGACTACCGACGGTCGCTGAAGAACACGAGCAACGCGAAGAAAATCGCCGCGCAACTTGAATCACTGCGGCGAGACGGAAATCTCCTCATCCACACCGTCGATTCCGCGCGCGTCCTCCTCCACACGAAGCTCTATATCGTCGAGAATCAGGACGGGTCTCGCACACTCATCTGTGGGTCGGCGAACCTCTCCAAGCAGGCCTGGCAAGGGAGCAAACAAACCAACGTCAACATGGCCTGGCGTACCGATGGGGACACGCCCATCGACGAATGGTTCGAACGGCTCTACGCGTTCCACAAGGACTATGCGACGCCGTTCATGGAGGACCTCACGGAGGAGATCGAAGACGCCAAAACGGCAGAAGAAGAGGCGAAGATCTACGATATCTGGCTTGGTGGCGACGAGTTCAGTGACGACCCGGTCGCCGAGCTGAACGCCCGGCTCGACGAAGCGGTTGACGACGACCAAGTCAACACGTACAACGTCGTCAAGGACGCTGAAGAAGCAGAAAAGGCGGTGTTCGCCGCCGAAGACACGGATACCGACCCAACAGAGATCAGTCCGGACAAGCGTGTGCGCCTCTCCCCGCAGGGTCTCGAAGACGCTATCTCGAATCTGGACGACACGCTGTCCGCCAATAACATCCGTATCAACGACGGTGAAATCGTAGCGACACCGGCCGGTATCGCACGGTACAAAGAGACCTTCACCGGGTACCCCGACCTCAACGTCGACAAGGACGAGAACACGGTCGGGTTGAGAGTTGACGACTCCGTCCTCGAATTAACGGCGCCTCTTCCGGACGATCCGCAGGAAGTCGCTGACGCGCTCGATTTGATCGAGCAGTACGTCGAAACGGTCGGCGAGTACGGCGAAACGCGAACGACCAAGGAAACGCGGGCGCACTTCTACGAGGGTGTCATCTACTTCTGCTGGGCCCCGTTCGCTAACTACTGCGCCCATCACTACGCCGAATACGAATCCGCAGAGCTCGACAAGGACCTACCGTTCCTGTTCCTTCACGGCGACAACGACAGCGGGAAAGGCATGTTCTTGCGGTTCGGGGCGCGACTTATCTCGAACGGGTACGTGCAAGAGGTCACGACCGGAGACGATTTTATCAAAAACAACATCGAGCGTGCTCGTGCGTCGGACACTGTTTTCCCGTACATCGTTGATGACGTGGCGAAGTCGAAGATTGACCGGGACATCATCAAGTCGTACTGGGAGGGGAAGTGGGATGGCTCCATCCAGATGCCGACGTTCATCTTCTCCTCTAACGATTCGACGAAGCCCAAATCCGAGCTCCGAACCCGCATGAAGACGCTGGATTTCAACGTCAACTTCTCTGAACTGGAGAAGGACGAACGCGAAGCAGCCGCGCAAATCGCTGGTCAGGCAGACAGCTGCAATCTGTTCCCGTGGTTCGCGCATCTGT
>NZ_LOPV01000370.1 GCF_001469865.1 Haloferax profundi | reverse complement strand
ATATCTCGCTTCCAGACCAGTCGGATCGGCTCGCGGATGCTCGGGACGTGTTTGCGGAGCTGTACGCGTATGCCGAGAAGGAACCACCGGATTACGTGCCGCTGGAGAAACCTGCCGAGCAGGAACACGACCCGGGACGACGGAAGTGGATCAGTGCGCTGTCCGACGAGCTATGTGAACTCGATTTCAAGGACGACGGGCGTGTTGTCGCCGATTTCTCAGCGAATCTGGATCAGCAGCAGTGTTGGCAGTTCCAGAAGGCTACGCCGGCCCATATCCGAGCCAGTATTTACGGACCAGCAGTCCAGTTTGAAAGCGCAAACAGGTTCAAGAATTGGATAGATGAGCCCAGTATCATCGAAGATGCACGACACGACACTGAAACAGCCGCTGACAACACCGGTGTTCTGTCTCGGGTCACGCGGCTCGTCCGAGGATAATATACATGTCTGACCACACATCTCACCGGCGGTTCGACGGCACGCTAGTCACGGCACCGTTCGGGGGCGAGAACGTCGAACGGACAGCACGGGAGGAATACCGGACACTCCTCGACGAGTACGATTCTGAGGATGTACTCGTCGTCACGGGTGCGCCGACGAGTACAGACACGTTCCGGGAGTCGTTAGGTTCGGAACTGCGGGGCGCGGCGACGCCGTACGTGACGTCGCTCGTCGTGCACGCGACTGATGTCCTCAATCAGAGCGATGACCGCGTCATTCTCTCCGACGCGTTGCGACGCGAACTCCTCTATCGGTTCCTCGCGGATTACGAATGGGAAACGGAGTACCTGCGACGGGCGTCTGAACAGCCGTCGTTCATCGAGGACGTGGACGCTGTGATGGGCACGATCTCCTGGCAAACGGTCACACCAGAGGAAACTCCGGAGCTTTGTGACATCGCGGCTGCGCTTGACGCGTTTCACGATTGGCTCGCTGAGAACGGCCACATGGAGCGCGGCCAACTCATTTCTGAGGCATTAGATGTCCTCTCGGGGGACGCCCGTCATGGTGTCGTCGACTTCGAGGCGGTGCTGGTGGTCGAATTCGAGGAATTCTTCCCGCTTGACCGCGCGTATCTTGACGCGCTCGTAGGGGACTGTGATCTCGTCTGTATCGCTGAAGAGAACGCGAGTGTTCGCCGCACGTGGGTTGAGACAGGGCCCGTTACGGACTACGTCTCGTTCAGCGAGTCTCGCCGTGGGGTGTCGGAGTCTCCGTCGACGCGACCGGCTGCCACTGCGGCCTACTTCGCCGAAGAGACGACCTCGGCGGACCCGGAAACCGGGTCGGTCTCCGTCCTCGCTACGGACTCCAGTGACGAGCACCTCGCGGAGGTTGCGAACGAGATCGAAGCCCTCGTCGCGCAGTCGGACTGGAGTTACGACGATATCGCTGTCGCCACCAAACGAAGCGACAGTACGGTTACGGATATTATCGAGGCATTCGAAGGCACTGGGATTCCAACGGAATCAACAACCGTCACCGGGTTCGGTGATGATCCTGCGATTCGGGAACTCCTTGCTGCCGTTCGGCAGCTTGGTGCCGATGGCGGGGACGAAGTTCCCAATCACGGCCCGGAACTCGATAGGCAGCGGTTAGACCGTGTCCACGAGATGGACAATCTCGGGGATGCGGTCCGCTGGTGGGCGACGGACACAGGGCTGAAAGAGCGGATCGCGGAGCGGGCGACGCCGTTGGATGCGCGAGCACAGTTTGGGAACGTCCGACGGGCGTTCAGAATGGCCGAGTTCCTCGAAGACACCGAGTTCGTGGATGCGACGTGGACGTCCTTCGAGGAGATGCTCGAACGGGCTCATAAGTACGCGCCGGTGCAGAATCAGACGAGTGCGACGAACCTTGACGGCGGTGTCCGCGTGGACCACCTGCAGGCGATCAAAAACGAGTCGTTTCGCGCGGTGTTTCTCGTGAATCTCGTCGACAGTGAATACCCGGGTGACCCGTTCTTGACACGATTGTTCCCGAATGAGCGGGTAGAGTCGATGCCGGACTACCCCGGTGTGACGGAACTCACCGGGACGGACGTGGATGTGACATTCCCGACGACGTCTACGGCTTCGAGTCGGCCGTTCGCACGGTACCACACAGAACACGCGCGGCGACGTCTGGCGATTGGGGCTGGCGCTGCGGACGAGCACCTGTACTGTTGTCTCTACGAGTACGAGGACACCGCACTGGAAGAGCGTGCGCAGGCGTCGAGGTTCCTCACAGACGCGTACGACCGCCTGCCGTGGGTCACCGAAGCCGACGACCTACTCATCACGAGCGAGCAAGCGGCGGAGGACTTCCTGTTGTCGCGGGTTGACGACGCGCTCGCGGCAGTGCGCCGCGCGAACAGCCAGGACATAACGGTGTCGCTCGATGAGGTAGAAGCGGAACTTGGCGAGGTTCAGAACCTGCTCGATAAGAGCGGGGCGCGTGGCGAGGAACTCAGGGAGGCGTTGCGTGCGCGTGTCGAGTTTGCTAACGGGGAGGTGCGGCGATGAGCCCAGCGTCGCTCTCACCGTCACGGCTGGCGAACTACGCGACGTGTCCGCGGCTGTATGATTACCGGTATGTTCAGGACGTGAATGCGCCGGACCGTACAGAGCTCTATCTCAATCAGGGGACGATTTACCACGAGACTATCGAGGACGTGTGCGAAGCGACCAGCCGCGATGATGACCCGGGAGAGATTCACGACAGGGCGATGCGGATCTTCGATTCGAAGTGGGACGAACACAGCAGCGCGGATGACTACGAATCACGAGCACACCGGGAGTACCAGCGTACTGAGAACCGGGCTGCCATCGAGTCGTTCTTCAATCCCGATGACGGCGTCGGTATTGACCATGCTCGCCGTTCGGTCGCCACCGAGTGTTGGGTCGAATGCGAAGTAGATGGACGCGCGCTTCACGGGAAAGCAGACAACGTCATCCGGACAGACGACGGCCTCCACGTCTTCGACTACAAGCGGAAAACACACGGAATGCTCTCCGACGGAACAGCCGAGTACCTCGGTGACCACCTCAACGGGGAGGCCCACGAACCGAAGCGTGTGCGGAACGCGTTCCAGACAGCGGCGTACATCGAGGGCGTGAAGAACGAACCGTTCTACGAGGACGGGATGGAGGTCCGATTCAGTTTCTTTGGCCTCCTCAACAAAACGTCGTTCGAGAGTACGCCGACCGGCTATGACGTATCTGCACGCGGCTGGGGGCGGGAAACCACGGAAATCTACGAAGACCACTATGACACGATCTGGGCGCTCATTCGCGCCGCACACGACGGTATCACGGGCGAGACATACGATCCTGAACCATTCGATCTCATCAACGAGGAAGCATGCCCGGACTGTGACTATCGAGAGATGTGTGCAGACCGGCTATCGACGGAGGTGCAACGATGAGCGGTGATGGTGACGAGTACCCGTCGTGGTTCCCGGTCACGGAAGAAGATGTGTCACCGGAGCCCCAGCAGCGGGAGATCATCGATTCGGACGCGTACCCGATGCGTGTGCTGGCCGGAGCTGGGACGGGGAAGACGTTCACGATGGTGCGGAAGGTTGAGCACCTCATCGACGAAGAGAACGTCTCGCCGGATCGGATTCTCACGTTGACGTTCACGAACAACGCTGCGGACTCGATGCGTGATAAGCTCAACGCGAAACTCGGCACGGCTGGGTACGATATTGACGCGTACACGTACCACTCGATTTGTAACGAGATCCTCACTGACTACGCGTACGAAGCCGGAATCGACCCAGACTTCGAAGTCGCCACGGACGCCGAGAAGTACGCCATCGTGCTGGACGTTCTGGACGACATCGAGTACCGTTTTGTCAAACCCAATGTGTACGGAGGCGACGGGTACGCGTCAGGGGCCGCATCGAAGTTGCTCAACTTCATCGGATCGATGAAACGCAGCGGCATCACGCCCGACGATATCGACACCTTCCTCGGTCCGGCTGACCGAGTCTACGAACTCGCCGACCTCTCGGAGCGTGTCGAGACGATTGCGAGCGACCATCTGGGCGGCCGGTCCGTGTCGAGCGTGCTTGACTCACTTCCAGACGCGCGTGCCGACCTCATCGCTGAACGTGACGTGCTCGGGACAGACGGTATCGAAGCCAGCGTACGTGATTTCCTCGACCGCTTAGTGGATCTTTGCGATGCGCTGGAAGCGGCGTTCGAAGCCCATGAGGCAGGCGAACGGGAACTGCCGGACAACGCGTACAAGCTCCCGAAGTACCTACTCGGCGGGTACGCGAACGGTGCGCCGAAAGGAATCCCCGGTGATCTCGACCTCGAACTCACGGACCATCTCGACTCGTTCCTCTCGGACTGCCTCACGGCCCGAGACTTGACGGCCGGATACGCCGCGTACGAGCGTGAGCTCGACGAGCGAAACCTCATCGACTTCGACGGCCTGGTTGTGGAGACAGCCGCGCTAATGGACTCCCCCGTCGGTGAGGAAATCGCTGCCCGGTGGGACTACGTGTTCTGTGACGAGTTTCAGGACACCGACCGACTGCAGTTCGACCTCGTCACGTCACTCGTCACTGACGACAACCTGTTCGTCGTCGGTGACGACGATCAGGCGATCTACGAGTGGCGCGGCGCGCACGTCGCCAACATCACCGAGGAACTCGACCGCGCATTCACGGCACTCGCCGACGAGCCTTTAGAGGAGAATTTTCGCTCCCGACAGCCGATCCTGGACCTGGCAAACGAGGCGATTCAGAAACTCAATCACCGGGAACGTCACAAGACACTGAAACGCGTCGACGAACCCGCGTACGAGGGGGACACCATTGCTACCGTCGAACTACCGGACGAAGACGACGCGGACGGTGCTTCCCAGCTTCGCACCGTCGTCCAGAATTTGCTGAGCGGGGCAGCAGAGAGTCTCGATGAGGCGTACGACCCGGGCGACATCGCGTTACTCGTCCGGAAGAACAACCACGCGACACCCGTCATCGAGGAATTCGAAGACGCTGGCATCCCGTACCAGGTTGCTGGTGATCTGGCCACGGAATCAGTCGGCGTCGGCACCGTCACCGCCTACCTGAAGGCGCTCGCAAGAACCGAAGATGAAGTAAGCTGGAATCGCGTCCTCCTGATGCGGTACCGGCTCTGCGACGCAGACCTCCGTACGGTCAACGCGGGCGACGACCATCTCGTGGACACGCTCCGCGAGACGCCGCTCGAAGAGTTCGAAGAACCCGACCGCGTCGCAGAGGCCCGCGAGCACATCACGGAACTCCTCGCTGTCCGTGACTCGGCATCGCTCAGCCACCTGTACCGCGAACTCACGAACCTAACGAATATCGAGTGGTATCTCAGCGCGCAGGAGCGCAGGGACCTCGCCCAACTGAAGGATGTCATCGAACAGTATGGGGATAGTGCCGTCCAACCACCGCTTACTCCGGAGTTCATCGATTCGCTTGAACACTATGACTCCCTGTTTGATGAGAGCGGGTCTGCGCCGACAAGTCAGCCGGACGTCGCGGATGGTGCGGTCAACGTGATGACCATCCACAAGAGCAAAGGCTTGGACTTCCCTGTCGTCCTCATCCCGCAGGTCACGGCCTATGAATGGGAGCCGAGTTCGCGGGCGTACGATGCACTCGAAACAGGGCTCGCAGACGAGGCGACTGCAGTGTTCGACGAGGACTACGTCACGCGCGACGCCCGCGAAACCCGCCGCGTGTTCCATGTCGGGATCACACGCGCCGAAGATATTCTCGTCCTCCAAGGCGGCAACGAGGCAGACGACGTTGACGAGGAAACAGCCTCGATCTCAGAGATGGTCAGCGAGATTCTGCCATCTCGAATCCCGTGGCAGCCAGAACGCGGGAATCTTCCGATTTGGACCGACGTTCAAGAGTGCCTCCCGGTCGAGGCGGTCGACTGGACCGACACGCTGGCCAACGAAACTATCGGCCAGGTTGGCGGCACGGTCAGACACGACGGCGAAGAAATTGAGGTTGAGGTCGCACGGGACCGCGTAATCGACCTCGCGACGGCTTCAATCGACGGAAGAATTGCATCGGCAGGAAAGCGCTCGACACTCAAGATTGAGTCGCTTTCCGGCCCGTCGATACCGTCTCCGTCGCTCTCACACAGTTACACATCGCTGGCAGCCTATGAAGAATGTCCGCGCAGTCATTACCTCGACTACGTCGTCAATGCATTCACTGACTATCATGAACGCAGTGGTGAGGGTGGAGGTGGCGTATCCCAACGCGACATTGGGTTACTCTTCCACGACACCGCTGAGC
>NZ_LOPV01000369.1 GCF_001469865.1 Haloferax profundi | reverse complement strand
GTCCTTCTGTGCGTCACCGTGAAGAGTGGTACGAGATCTGTGAAAGGCTGGCCGGTCATCGTCGAGCTGAGGATGCACTCCCCGCAGCCAGGGAATGTATCGACCGGTACTTCGAGTTAGACCTGGCAAACTACGAGATCATCGACGCAGAGCGGCAGTTTGAACTCGATATCGATGGGCACGAACTCGTCGGGTTTATCGACGCAGTCTACCGGACGCCTGACGACGAACTCCTCGTCGTTGATTACAAGGCGACCGAACGCCACCGCGACTTACAGAAGGACAAGCAACTTCCAATCTACCTGTTAGCATGTCGTGACATGTACGACGAGCCCGTAACGCATGCGGGGTACGCGTATGTTGGCAATATCGGACCGAAAGTCGAATCTCGAAGCTTCACCGAGTCTGAATTGGAGGCAGTCAAAGACGACGTATCGGCGTCGATGAACCAGATTGCAGAGTTCTCGTACAGCCGGTACACAGCCGGTGACCACTGTCAGTGGTGCCAACACAATCATCTCTCTTGCTCACCTGACACGTTCTCTGTGGGTCCAGGGTTCGAAGAATGAGGGACCTCTCTAACTAATCCTAGTACAGCGATTCTTTCCTATTGTTCAAACGCCGCCTCCAACTTCTCATACATCCTCCTTCGCCGTGCCCTCCGTTCTTGTTCCCTCGACAAGTAATTCCGAAGCACAACCTCGGTTGACGAACTCCCCTGATCTTCAGCTACCCCTTCCAATCCCTCTAGAACCTCCCCAACAGCTTCCTGATAAGCCGAGTACCAGAACCGTCGCCCCACCTTCGGCGTGGGCGTATCCCCATCAACAACCACACCAGCAGTGTCAGCAAGCTGTTTAAACCGACGACGTATCGTACTAACTGACACATGTCCCGTCGATGACGACCGAGACGGGAACAGATACCCGTTCCACGTCTCACGATTAGAGAGCGCATCAATCCGGTCAGCTACAACATCGACGCCATACAGTAACGTCACCTCACCTGGTCCGTTCTTACGCTCTCCATCACCGAACGACAGGTGTGGGT
>NZ_LOPV01000368.1 GCF_001469865.1 Haloferax profundi | reverse complement strand
GATGTCTACTTCGTCAGCGCCGAACGTGACGAGATTGTACCCGCGTGGGTCGCGTTCGCTCGCGCTTGCGCGCTCGGTGGACCCGCAATAGGTCACCCACGTCCCGTCGAGGGTCACCTGGTCCGGGACGTGGTTGTCACCGAGGAGCATCGCGTCGAAGTCGACGTTCGACGCGTCGAGGATGGTCTCGGTCTCCCAGTCGGCGTGCGCGAAGGGCGTGAAGAGACCGTGTGCCACGAGTGCGGCGTGCGACTGGTCGTGTGGCGTGTACTGATAATCGAGTTCGTCGCGGCGGGAACGCGGGACGTGGTCGAGTCCGTAGAAGGCCACGTCACCGAGGACGTAGGGGTCGCTCCCGAGGCGCGTCGCGAGACCGAGACGCTCGAAGAGGTCCAACCACTGCCCTCCGCGCGTCGATTCGTGGTTCCCGACGATGGCGAGGAAGGGAATCCCCGCATCGTCGAGGCGGCGGAGCGCGGCGAGCGTCCCGAGGAGGTCCGGAAGTTCGGGGCGTCGGTCGTGGTAGAGGTCGCCCGCGTGGACGACGGCGTCCACCTCCTCCGAGATGGCGTCCGCGACGACCTGTTCGAAGGCGTCGAGGAAGTCCTGACGGCGCTCCGGCGAATGGTACTGCTGGTACCCGATATGGGTGTCGCCGGTGTGTATCACCCGTGTCATCTGTCCGGTGATTCGCCACCACCGCTGAAAACGGTTGTGCGACCGGAGTGAAAGTGGTCGCCGTCGCGTAGCGCAGGCGACTCGGGACTCGAAGGCGGTGTCGAACCGTCGAGTCTCGGGGGCAGTTCCGAACCGTCGAGTTTGGTGTCGAGTGCGTCGAGCGACGCGCGGAGTCGGGTCAGGTCACGGAGCAACCTGTGGCCTTCGCGCGCGCTATGATGGTCTTCACGGGTGGCGGCACCGACGGCACGTCGAAGTCGCACTTCTCCGCCTGCGTCGAGAAAGCGCGCGGCGGTCGTAATATCGGAGAACGCGTCGCTGGCGTCGGCGATGACGTCTACGAAGG
Source organism: Haloferax profundi (assembly GCF_001469865.1). Lineage (GTDB taxonomy): Archaea > Halobacteriota > Halobacteria > Halobacteriales > Haloferacaceae > Haloferax > Haloferax profundi. Next base: position 18,561 of record NZ_LOPV01000368.1, on the reverse strand, counting down.
CGTGTTGGTCCGAAGACTCGTCGGGGTCGGCGAGGGCCGCGAGTGCGCGGCCGACGGCGGCAGGGTCAGGTCCGGGGTCGAGGTCGGTACCGGGCATACACCCGGGTGGCCCCGTCTTCGTAGTTAAATGTTGAGCGTGTAGAGACGCTTGCGCGCGTCAGAGAAGGAAAATCGGGAGTCGACTGCGCCTTCGTCTTCGAGTCGCGAGAGTGCGTACCGAACCGTCCGCGGCGGGAGGAGCGACTCTTCGGCGATTTCGCTCTGCGTGAGCGTGTCCTCGTAGTCGAGTATCTTGGCGACTAACTTCGCGCTCGGGGGCATGTCGCGCACTGCGGCCCATCTATCTTCGGCTTGTGGTTCGGACTCTCGCTCGACCGCTTCCGTGGTGCTCATCGTATCTGAGTTCAGGGAATGCTATTAGATAATATTTGCTATCCAATTTTATTACTTTCAGGAATATGTGTGACACACGTCAGACTCGTCATCTCAGTGGAGAGACGCCTCATACCCGGCGAATCCCTCACACACCCGAAGCCTCTTATGAGCCTGTGCCCTATCCCGCCTGATGACCGACACTGTGGACGACGTCGACCTTCCGTACGACAAGGATACGGCGTCGCAGCAGGAGAAGATCACCGCCCTTCAAGAGCGGCTCGAAGTTCTCGAAACGCAAAACGAGGAGATGCGCGACAAACTCCTCGATGCTAACGCTGAGAACAACAAGTACCAACAGAAGCTCGAGCGTCTGACGCACGAAAACAAGAAGCTCAAGCAGTCGCCGCTCTTCGTTGCGACGGTTCAGGAAATCACCGACGAGGGGGTCATCATCAAGCAGCATGGTAACAACCAAGAGGCCCTCACCGAGGTGACTGACGAGATGCGCGAGGAGTTAGAACCTGACGCGCGCGTCGCTGTGAACAACTCTCTGTCTATCGTTAAGCGACTCGACAAGGAGACGGACGTCCGGGCACGCGTCATGCAAGTCGAGCACAGCCCCGATGTAACCTACGAGGACATCGGTGGGCTCGAAGAGCAGATGCAAGAAGTCCGCGAGACGGTCGAGATGCCCCTCGACCGCCCCGAGATGTTCGAGAAAGTGGGTATCGACCCGCCGGCAGGCGTGCTCCTGTACGGCCCGCCGGGAACCGGGAAGACGATGCTCGCGAAGGCCGTCGCCAACCAGACGAACGCCTCGTTCATCAAGATGGCCGGGTCCGAACTGGTGCACAAGTTCATCGGTGAGGGCGCGAAACTCGTCCGCGACCTCTTCGAGGTTGCGCGCGAGAACGAACCCGCCGTCATCTTCATCGACGAAATCGACGCCATCGCGTCCAAGCGGACGGACTCGAAGACCTCCGGCGACGCCGAGGTCCAGCGGACGATGATGCAACTCCTCGCGGAGATGGACGGGTTCGACGAACGCGGGAACATCCGCCTCATCGCGGCCACGAACCGCTTCGACATGCTCGACCCCGCGATTCTCCGGCCCGGCCGGTTCGACCGCCTCATCGAGGTGCCCAAGCCGAACGAGGACGGCCGCGAGATTATCTTCAAGATTCACACGCGGAAGATGAACGTCTCCGACGACGTGGACTTCGAGGAACTCGCCGAACTCGCCGAAGAGGCGTCCGGTGCCGACATCAAGGCCATCTGTACCGAGGCCGGGATGTTCGCCATTCGCGACGACCGCACGGAGATATTCATGCAGGACTTCGTCGACGCGTGGGAGAAGATTCAGCAAGAAGCAGAGACCGCAGACGACGTCTCGCGCGCGTTCGCCTAACTCGGCGATTCGCGTTCGAAATTCGTTCTTTTTCGGAGACCGCGTTCCGAGTGACTACGCCGCGACTGCGAGGTACGGCAGGACGAACAGGGCGACGAACATCGCACCGAGGATGATACCGTATCCAGTGAGCGTCGCGGCGGCGGTCACCCACGCTTCACGTCGGCCGGGGAGTTCGAGAGTAGACATACTGGACTGCTCACGGTCGTAGATGATAAATCGTTGGTCTGCGCTGTCGCGTCGGACCGATGGACGACAGGACGAACAGTCGAACTCGTTCGCCGCAACCCGAACGACTGAAACCGACTGGGTCGCACCCAGACGTATGGGCACGCCACTCGACACGCGACCGGCGCAAGCCGAGGAGGTCCTCGACCGACTCTACGAGGAGTACCCCGATACGACCATCTCGCTCTCCTACTCGACCCGTCTCGAACTCCTCATCGCGGTCATGCTCTCTGCGCAGTGTACCGACGAACGCGTCAACAAAGTCACGGCCGAGTTGTTCGCGAAGTACGACTCTGCCGAGGACTACGCGAACGCCGACCAAGAGGAGTTGGCCGAGGACATCAACTCCATCACCTACTACAACAACAAGGCGAAGTACATCCGTAGCGCGTGCGCGGACATCATCGAAAAGCACGACGGAGAAGTCCCGGACACGATGTCAGAACTGACCGACCTCGCAGGTGTCGGCCGAAAGACTGCGAACGTCGTCCTCCAACATGGCCACGACATCGTCGAAGGCATCGTCGTCGACACGCACGTTCAGCGACTCTCGCGGCGACTCGGCCTGACAGAAGAAGAGTACCCCGAACGAATCGAAGAGGACCTGATGCCCGTCGTCCCCGAGACGGACTGGCAGCAGTTTACCCACCTGTTCATCAGTCACGGCCGCGCCGTCTGCGACGCGCGCAACCCCGACTGCGACGCGTGCGTGCTCGAAGACATCTGTCCATCGTCGAAACTCGACCACGACGTGGACCTCGCCAGCGGCGACGAGTGGTAAGACAGTCAAGCAGAGCCCTCAGACGAACAGGTCTCCCGTGACGTGTCAGACGAACAGGTACCCGGTGACGTATCGGTAGATTCCGAGCACCCACGCGAGGAACCAGAAGATGACGTATCCGAAGACGCCGATTCGGAGGCGACCACGCCACGCACTCATGTTCTCGTGAAGGTCGTCGAGTGAGACATCCTGGTCCGGGTTGCGGTAGAGGTCTGCTTCCCACTTCGCTTGGAAGATACGAACGATGCCGGTGAGCGCGAACACGAGCATCGCGTACGCCTGTAGCCCGAGAATCGCGTGGAGTGCGCTCAGGCCGTTCAACTGCTGGAGCAGTCGCGGCATCATCCACGTGACGACCGGGACCGTGTTCAACACGAGGCCCGGGAAGATGACCTTCAGGTGGTACACGAGAACCTCCCACGACACCGTCTCGGCGTCGATCATTATCCACGCCCCGTAGAGGTAAAACGGAAGACTGGCCGTGACGGTGACCGCGGCGAGCGTGGCGAAGGTCGTCTCGTCTGCCATCGCCCGGCGTTAGCACGCGGTCGGCCTAAAGGAATCGATGCACGAACGACCATTCGAGCGCCAGACCACTGACGACGGAGACCGACCCCAGTATACCGGGTCGGTACGCGGTCAAAACGGCTTCTCGTACACGACGCGGGGTCGCAACACGTTTACCGCCCAAGGTCCTACTTCCGCCGATGGCAGATTCGTCTTCCGCACCGGCCGACGACCGAGCGTCGCCGGACGCGGGTGCCGACGATGCGGTGTCCGAGGACGAACTCGAAGCCCTTCGCCGGGAGGTCGAAGAGAAGTACGACTTCGAAAACTTCGGCCCGGCGGACATGGCGAAGATGAGCGTCGAAGAGTGGGAAGCAGCCTTCGACCCGGACTCGTGGGTCGTCGGCGAAGAACTCCTCGACCGTGTCGAAGAGGAACTCCGATACCGAGTCGCAATCCGCGAAGTGTTCGCTATCCTCGAACGCGTCACCGAAGACGGTGAACCACGTATCCTCGCGTACTCAGACGAAGGGTACGCCGTCGTCTACCCGGACGGGAGTGTCGAAGGCGAGGGAACCGTCCTTCGGGACGTGAAACCAACCGTCGCCCTCTGTTCGATGGACGACTTCGAGGTGAATCAGGCACCGGCGAACGTCCGCCTCCCCGGCCCCGACGAAGTCGTACAGGGAACTGGTGACTTCGGCAACCGGATGCTCCAAATCGTCGCGTTCGGCCAGTTACTCGGTGGCCTCGCACTCATCGGCGCGTGGGTTATCGTCCCGGCAGTCGAGTCTATCGTCGCGCCAGTCGTCGGTGTGGTCTTCCTCCTCATCGGCCTCTTTCTGTTCGTCACGGTGGCGAACGCTCGTCTCTCGGACCGCTTCCGGTCCGAAGAGTACCGCGAACGACTCCGTGCGATTGGCGTCGAAGATGGCGAACGACCGTCGTTCGTCCCGTCGTTCGACGGCGACGTAGACGCCCAACCGTTGGTCGAGGGGCCAGACGGTGAACCCCTCAGTTCTGAGGGCTCGTAACTCCCCTCGTCGGACGGCGCTAATCCCCCTCCGTGAGGGCATAGTCGGTGGGTTTAAGCGCATCCCATCCTGACCAACGACCGTATGAAAAGGCGGGAGTTTCTCCGAACGGCCGGCGGCGCGACAGCCGCCGCGACCGCTGCCGCCGGGACCGCCGCCGCAGCGCAAGAAGGCGGCGGTGGCGCGCAGGTTCAACCTGACTTCGGCGGTTGGCTCGACGGCGTCGACGGAGGCTACGAAGACCTCCGCGGCCAGAGCGAAGTGACAGTCGAAGTTGGTGCCGCCGGCAACGGTGGCAATCTGGCGTTCGCCCCGGCCGGCATCTGGGTCGACCCCGGCACGACTGTGACGTGGGAATGGACTGGTGAAGGTGGCGGACACAACGTCAAGATGGAAGAGGGACCAGCGGGTCTCGACTCCGGCGCTGCTGTCGCCGAAGCCGGTACGACCTACGAGTACACCTTCGAAGAGGGCGACGCGGGCATTAACAAGTACTTCTGTGAGCCCCACAAGGCGCTCGGTATGCTCGGCGCAGTCGCGGTCGGCGGCGACGTGGCGACAGTCGAAGTCGGTGGCGGCGGCGGCGAGAAGGAACTCGAGGAACTCGGCGTTCCGATTCAGGCACACTGGGTCGGCGCGGCGACCATCCTCGGTATCATCGTCACCGTCATCTACACGTTCTTCATCTTGAAGTACGGCGAGTCCCCCAATACGGGTAACACTGGAGGTGGCGAATAATGTCCTCGACCGGCAGCACATACGGCGATATTCACCGATACGAACCGGCACGCGAGAGCACTGCGGCGGCCATCGCAATCGTCCTCTTGACGATTATCGAAATCGTGTTCGTGTTCCTCTTCACCTACGGATTCGTCTCCGGGTGGGGCCTGACGGACACGGGTAACATGTTCCTCGGTGGCATCCTCGCCGTCATCTTCGTGGACCTCGCGTTCATCCTCGCACTGTACCGCAAGGAGTTCCTCCCAGACGTCATGATCGTCAAGAAACGGCGTCGCAAGTGGGAAGACCTCTACGTCCGCGAGGAGGACGTCGACGGTGTCACGCTCGGTGACGGCGCGTGGGAACAGGTCAAGCGCGCGGTGTACCCCTACTACAAGCGATAAACCATGAGTCTCGAACGCAAAGAAGAACACGACCACAAAGCCTGGATGAAGAAGAAGGACCTCACACCTATCGAGGCCACCTTCCTCACCACCCTCATCTGGCTGGATAAGCGACTCCGCATCGTCGACTACCTCGAGCTTCTGGAGACGCTCTACTACCGAGTGAACCTCCAGATGCCGAAGAGCCACACCGAGCAATACAACCTCGACAACAAGTTCTGGTACTGGTACCCCCTGTACACGCTTGGGTTGTTCTCGACGCTCGCGTACGTCGTCGCGGCGATTAGTGGTGCCCTCCTCGGGTTCTACTACTCCCCTGCGACGACTGGCGACCCGACGACTGCGTACAACAGTATCGAGTTCATCATGCGCGACCTGCAGTTCGGCTTCATGCTCCGGTCCGTCCACCGCTGGGCGGCACAGGTCATGGTCGCGGCAGTGTTCTTGCACATGCTCCGTGTCTACTTCACGGGGTCGTACAAGGAACCCCGCGAGCTGAACTGGCTCCTCGGCATCGTCCTGATCAGCCTGACGATGGTGTTCGGGTACACGGGATACCTGCTCCCGTGGGACCAGCTCGCCTTCTGGGCCGGTCAGATCGGCGTCGAGATGTCGCTGTCCGTGCCCCTCGCCGGTGAGTGGGTGGCACAGCTCCTGTTCGGCGGCTTCACGCTGAGTCAGGCGACGCTCCAGCGCATGTACATCATCCACGTGTTCCTGCTCCCGTTCGTCGTGACGACACTCATCGCGATTCACATCGGTATCGTGTGGGTGCAGGGCATCGCGGAGCCGCACTGAGGTGACAAACATGAGCGACAACGAACCCGAAAACGAGGAGATTCGCACCGACGGCACGGGCATCGTGGCCCCGGACAACGAGACGCCCACGTGGAGCGAGCGCAAAGCTCGCAAGACGGGGCTATCCCGGCTCACCTACGAGTACTTCGAACGTGCCCGTCGTGAAGACCAAGACCTCCGGACGGAGTCTGATTACGTCGAGCGTGACGTGCTCGCGTTCCCGACGTGGCCCCACGAGACCGTTCGGAACCTCTCTATCGCATCGTTCTTCGTCGGGATGATTCTGTTCCTCTCGGCGACGATGCCGCCACACATCGGCCCGCCGGCGAATCCATCGAGTACGCCGGCGATTATCCTGCCTGACTGGTACCTCTACTGGTCGTTCGGCCTGCTCAAGCTGAACCCGCTGAACCCCGAGCTCGCCATCCTCGGCGGCCAGAAGATAATGGCCGACCGTACGTACGGTGTGCTCGCGAACGGTGTGGTCGTCGGCTTCATCGCCATCGTCCCCTTCCTCAACAAGGGGTCTGCGCGACGCCCCGTCGAGCAACCGTTCTGGGCGGCAGTCGGTGTCGCGGGCGTCGTCTTCGCGATGACCATCTCGCTGCTGGCAGTCAAGAACCTCATGCCGATGAACGTCGATCTGCTGTTCGACCTGACGTTCCTGCTCCCCATCGTCTTCGGAACCGTCACCTACGCGGTGCTCAAGACGATGAGCGAAGGCTACATGTACAACCTCAACCGCCGCTACTACCGGCTCCGTCCGCCGAAGTAGAGCGGAACCACTACCAATCGTCCCTTCTTATCGTAGGCAATGACAGATAGCGACGCGACCAGTGGTGCTGGCGACCCCGGCGAGTCGAGACGTGGCCGGCGTGGCCGCCGCGACATCGTCGTCCCCATGCGCCTCTACAAGACGATTACCGTCTTCTCGACGCTCATCGCAGTCGTCAGTGTCGTCCTCGGGTTCGTCTTCCTCGACGCCGCGACACTGCAGGTGAGCGCCCTGCGTGCGGTTCTCTCGAATATCCTCGCCGTCGTCGGCGTCGGCGTGGCAGATGGACTCCTGAGTACGGTGTTGGCCATCGTCGGCCTGACGACCATCGCGTTCGGTGCCGTCGTGTACACACTCGGGACAAGGTTCCGCGCTCGCGGAATGGGAAAGTCTCAAGAGGACTCCGGCGAAGATTCGAACAATGGCTGACGAATTCATCAAGGGGCTGGGCATCCTGACCGGTTCCGGTCTCGCGTGGATGGTGCTCGCGTCGTGGTACCGGACGAGCAGCTTCGAGAGCACGAAGCAGCTCATCGAGCCACTGTCGTCGGGTGCGACCGAGGGAATCTTCAACATCATCGGCGTCACCCTGATGGACGCGTTCCTCTGGTTCGCGCTCCTGGGTGCGCTCACCTTCTGGGTCCTCATCCCGGCGGGCCACCAGATCATGTCCGCGCTCCAAGAACGGCGCAACGCGCAGTAAGGTAAGACCCGAGCGCGTTCTCTCTTCTCGTCTCGCGGACGACCAGTTAAAAAGCCCCGCACGATAGCGGCCGCCACCACCGACCGACGCCGCGTCAGATTGGAAAAACTCTAATGAGTATCCCTCCCAGGTTCCTGTATGCACCCACTCCAGTTCCTCGTCCCACTCGACCAGTTGGCGGCGGTCGAACCGGTCATCCCCTTTGCGATACTCGCACTCGTGTTGGCGAACTTCGCGACGCGCTTCCTCGCGCACCGCTCGCACGTGAAGCAGGCAAACGACGGCGCGGACGAACTCTCGCGCTTCCTGCCTCACAGCTTCACGTCCGGTGGCCTCGTGTTGGTGTCGTTCCTCTACCTGCTCGTCGAACCGCACGGTGGGATGGTCATGACCGTCCTCGTCGTCGGGATGTTCCTGACCGACTTCTTCGAGTTCGAGGCACGTAACGTCGAAGCGCGGAACGACCGTCCGCTCGACCGGCCGAACGGCGGCCTCACCGCGTCGGTTCTCGTGCTCCTGTACGCCGCGTACCAGAGCCTCTTCTTCCTCGTCGCGGACGTCTGGAACGCCGTCATCTGAGACGGTCAGACCGACGCCGCATCTCTGTATCACCCCGAAACCGTTTCGGGAGCCTCACGAGGGACGCGACACGGTGTCGTCCCGGACACACCTGACCGAGAGCCATCAGTCAGAGCGTCGCACTCTCGACTGGTGCGCGTCCCGACAGAGTTGGGACTGTTTCGAGCGGGAGCGGCAGTAATTCACGAACAGCAGTATCGAGTCGGCCGACTCACTCCAACAGGAGTTTCGCCGACCCGTCGACGGTGACGACGACGGGTTCGAACGGCGGCACGTCGCGGACGACACCGTCGTCGACGACGAGCGAGACGGGTGCGTCGTCGCGTTCGACTGTGAGTCGGAGTGGTGGTTGGAAGACCCACGTGTCGGTCTGGGTCGCGTACGGTGACACCGGGACGATGGCAGCGCCGGCGTCCGGACCGACGACCGGCCCACCTGCCGCGCGAGCGTATCCGGTGCTTCCGAGCGGCGTCGCGACGACGACACCGTCTGCGCGGAACCCGTCGACAGGAAGCCAGGTGTCGTCGTCCAGCAGGTCGGCGTCGGACCGAATCGCGGACCCTTGTCGAGCGTGTGCGACGCCGTACTCCGAGATGTGCGCGGGTTCGCTCGTGGCGAGCATCGTATCGAAGAGTGCGCGCCCTGCGTGGTCGCCGGCGACGGAGATGGAGAGAATCGGGTGGTCGACGACGTGTCGGTCACCCGCGAGTATCGACGCGACGGCGTCGTCGAGGGTCCGGTGAGGCGTAGACCACGGCATCGCGCAATCTACGGGCACGACTGGACAGTCTATCGATTCGTCGAGGGCGGTGTCTACGAGCGCCGATTCACCGACGGCGACGACGGCGTCGGCTGATTCGACCGCCGAGACGACGTCTGCGCCGGCTTGGCGAATCGTGGTGCCGACCGACTCGTCACCGACGACTGCGAATCTCAGCGTCGTCCACCTCCGACGGGGCACCAAAGCATCGTCCCGTGCTACGCTTCCCCGAATAAAAGCCCTCGTGGTTCGGTCCGACCGGGTGACCGAACGAGGAGTCGAACGTCTCTCGTGTCGGCCTCAGAACGGCCAGTCGCCAGTGACTTTCATGCCCTCGGCCTGGTCTTCGGCTTCGAGTGCCGCCGCGATGTCCGTCGGGTCTGCGTGCGGAATCTCGCGGTCGGCGCGCGCGAGTTCGACCGTCAGTTCGGTCAGCAAGATGGCTTGTTCGCGGAGCGTCCGTGATTCGAGTTTCTCGATGGTGTCGGCGTGGGTGTGGCCCCATCCGCGACCACGCCCTTCCTTCTCGCTGCCGACCATGTACGCCGGGACGCCGTACGCGACGAACGGCCAGTGGTCGCTGTGCGGGAGTTGCTCGGGAATCGTCGAGATGTCGTGGTCGAAGCGGTCGGCGACAGTCTTCGCGGCGTCGTCGAGTTCGTCGAACCCGTGCGTGTGCAGACGGAGCGTTCGTCCAGCGACGACGCCGTCGTTGTTGACGATGGCTTTGACGTTCGCTCGGTCTGCGCCCAGACGCTCCGCTTCGTGTTCGGACCCGACGAGACCGACCTCTTCTGCGCCGAAGCAGACGAATCGGACGCGCGTCTCCAGTTCGTCTTCGCGGGCGGCAAGCGCGCGTGCGAGTTCGACCACCATCGCGGTGCCCGCGCCGTTGTCCATGGCGCCCTCGGCGATGTCGTGCGCGTCGAGGTGACTCGTCACCAGTACTTCCTCGTCCGTGTCGGGGCCAAGTTCTGCGTGGACGTTGCCGCTGTCGGCATCCGGGGTCTCACAGGAGACTTCGACCGTGACTTCTTCACCCTCGAACCGGCGGCCGAGACGGGCACCGACTTCCTTGCTCACACCGACAGCGGGGATGTCACCGATTGGTGCCTCGGCGGTTCCGACACTCCCCGTCGGCGGGAGTTGGCCGGGGACGTGGTTCGCGAAGATGAACCCTGCTGCGCCGGACTCCACGGCGTAGTAGTACTTCTCACGGCGGTGGATGAACCGGTCGTAGTGGTCCGGGACTGTCGAGGAGACGACGACGACTTTCCCCGAGAGGTCGCGGTCGAAGTCTTCGGGGAGACCGCACCCGAGGTCCACGAGTTCACCGGAGGCGGCCCCGGCGGGACTGCGGGGGAGGGCGATGCACTCTTGTCTCGTGTTGTGCGCGGCGATAGCGCTGTCGCCGCGTTCCCAGCCTTGAATCTCGAAGGGGTCGATGCGGGCGTCGCGCGCGCCGACGGATTCGAGGGCGTCGCGCGTCGCTTCCATCGCCTCGCGTTCGCCCGGCGACCCTGCCATTCGGTTGCCGATGTCGACGAGCGTCTCGAGGTGGGTCCAGCCAACCTCACTCGTGAAGGTATCGCCAATCCAGTCTGTCATACACAGCAGTCACGCGGACCGAGGGTAATTATTCCGATGACCGCGTCCTCGGAACTGACTGCCGGCGCAATTCTCGCGGCACACGTTTACGTGTGAACGGCAGGTTCAAGGGGCATCTATCACGTACTTTTATCCATGAATGACGTACGAATCGCCGGGGTCGGACTGACCACGTTCGGCAGGTACCCCGAGCGCACGGGCCGCGACCTGTTCGCCGAGGCAGCGCTCGCCGCCCGCGACGAAGCAGGAATCTCTCGTGAGGACTACGACGAGGTTCACTACGGGAACTTCATGGGCGAACTCGCCGAGGGACAGGGCCACCAAGGCCCAGTGGTCGCCGAGGCTGCGGGCCTCGACTGTCCAGCGACCCGATACGAGTCTGCGTGTGCGTCCGCGGGTGTCGCCTTCCGGCAGGCCGTCCAGACGATTCGTGGCGGCGGTGCCGACGTCGTCCTCGTCGGCGGCATGGAGCGGATGAACAATCTCGGAACCTCCGAGGTGACGCGCTCGCTCGCAATCGCGGCAGACGAGTTGTTCGAAGTCCGCGCCGGCGTCACGTTCCCCGGAGCGTACGCCCTCATGGCCCGCGCCTACTTCGACGAGTTCGGCGGCGACAACGAGGACCTCGCCCACATCGCGGTGAAGAACCACGCCAACGCGATGACGAACGAGTACGCCCAGTTCCACCGTGAGATTACGGTCGAAGACGCCCTCGAGAGCCCCGTCGTAGCCGACCCACTCACGCTCTACGACGCCTGTCCAATCACCGACGGTGCGAGCGCCGTCGTCCTCGTCAGCGGCGACTACGCCGACGAGAACGGCCTCGACGCCCCGGTTCGGGTCGCCGGGTCCGGACAGGGCGGCGACAAGGCCGCACTACAGGACCGCGAATATCTCGCCCAGACGCCGGCGGCGACGAAAGCCGCAGAGATGGCCTACGCGGACGCCGCCATCTCTCCCGACGACGTCGACGTAGCGGAAGTCCACGACTGCTTCACCATCGCCGAAGTGCTGGCGCTCGAATCGCTCGGCTTCTACGAACCCGGCGAAGGCATCGGCGCTGCTGCACGCGGCGAGACGACCAGCGACGGTGACCTCCCCGTCAACCTCTCTGGAGGACTGAAAGCGAAGGGACACCCTGTCGGCGCGACTGGGACTGCGCAAGTCGTCGAGATGACGAAACTCCTCCGCGGCGACCACGCGAACAGTGACGCCGTGCCGGACGCCCGTGTCGGCGTCACCCACAACGCGGGTGGGACCGTCGCGAGTGCCGTCGTCCACGTGCTGGAGGTGATGAACTGATGGCAGACGCAGGCTACGACGACTGGTTGGCCGCCATCGCCGACGTCGCCGAACAAGGTTCGGCGGCCCGCGAGACGCAGTCTCGCGACGGAGAAGGATACTACCTCGCGTGCCCCGACGGCCACGGGTCGCTCCCGCCCCGGCGCTCCTGTCCGCACTGCGCGTCTGACGAACTGACCGAAGAATCACTCGCTGAGACGGGAGAAATCGTCACCTTCACCGAAGTGCACGTCCCCGCACCGAGTTTCGCCGACGAGGCACCGTACGTGACGGCTATTGCGTCGTTCGGCCCAGTGAGGCTCACGGGTGTCGTCCGCGACGTGCCGCGCTCGGACGTCGAACTCGGGATGAAAGTCAGCCCCGACGTGGACGTGAACGCGACGACTGGCGAGCAGGTACTCGTGTTCCGACCGGCCGACGAATAACCACGTCACGACGCGGTGACGCCGGTGACTCGGCGACGTCGTCTACTTTTCGTGTCGGTCGATGGCCTCACCCGGTGAGGACCACCCATAGACGTACGACCCGACGGCCCACAGCCAAAACCCGGCCGAGAGAAGCGCGATGGCGCCGTAGAGGAAGAGCGACATCGCGTCGAGCGCTCCTCCGAACATGGTTACGCGAGCGCGTCTCGGACTGTCTCGACGAAGGCGTTCGGGAACTCGACGTGCGGAAGGAGCATCGCGTCGTCGAAGACGACGAGCGTGCAGTCGGCCGCTTCGGCGAGTTCACGACCGTCTTTCAGTGGCGTGATATCGCTCTCGCGTCCCCAGACGAGCGTCGTCGAGACGCCGAGGTCTGAGAGCGCCGCCGCGAGGTCGATATCCGAGTTGAGGTATCCAGAGATGAACGACGCGGGCGCGAACCGTGCACCCGGTTGGTGCGCCGTCCGCCACTCGTAATCTTCCCAGTCGTCGCCCGCCTTCGAGGCGTCGTAGTACCCGTGGTCGTCGTTGAAGTACTGAATCGACGGCCGGGACGCGACGACGTTGAAGAGTGCCTCACCGACGACGGGGGCGCGGACGAGTTCGCGAAGCCACTCTTTCGGTTCCGGGCCACCGCGAGCAGTCGGGCAGACGAGGACGAGACGAGAGACAGATACGTCGTCCCGAGACGCGGCGGCGACGGTGTAGGCAGACGTGAGTGACGACGCGAGCACGGCCGGGTCGTCGTACTCGGCGAGGAAGTCGCCGACGAAGTCCTCGTAGAGCGCCGGTGAGTAGTAGAGTTCCGGCCGGTCGGAGAGACCGAATCCGGGGAGGTCGGGCGCGACGACGTGGTAGTCTTCGGCGAGTTCGTCGAAGATTTCGCGGAACTCACCCGACGACCCGGCGGCGTTGATGCCGTGGAGGAGGACCAACGTCGGTGCGTCTGCGTCGCCTGCCTCGACGTAGGAGATGTCCATCCCGCGCCACCGGTAGGTTCGCTGGTCGCCGGAGAGCGGTGGTTCGAGAGGGCCGACACGTTTCGAGAGGGCAGCGTTGGCGGCGGCAGCGAGGCCGACACCGGCAGCAGCGAGGCCGATAGCTCGTCGGAACTTCATGTCATCTGAATGGTGCGCGACGACCTTAATTCGCCCGCCGGTGGCGGGGTCATCCGACGAAGAAAACGGTGTGTCGGGTCAGTCGTCTCGGTCTTCGAGACACTCACGAAGCGGTTCGAGAACGTCTTCGGTGACTGCGTAGGGGTCTGTCTCCTTGTCGACGACGGCCGAGGCGAAGTCGTCGATGCCGCCACGGTCGTCGAGTTCTCGTTCGAGGAGTCTGTTCACGTCGCTTCGGAGCAGTTGTCGAATCTCCTCTGCTGCGCGCTGTCGGGCCTTCTCGTCCAACTCGCCCGACTCGGCGAGGTACGTGTAGTGGTCCGAGAGCGTCTCGACGAGTTCGTCGATTCCCTCACCCGTCGTGGCGATAGTTTCGACCACCTGCGGCGTCCAGACTGGGTCGGGTTCCGGTTCGTCGTCTTGGTCGTCGTCAGTGTGTTCGCCGTGCCCGTGGTGGTCACCCATCGCTTCAGCGCCGTGATGTCCCATATCGAGCTTCGCCCGTGGGTCGTCACGGAGGTGAATCATCTCTTCTAACTCGGCGACGGTGCGAGAGGCACCCTCCATGTCGGCTTTGTTGACGACGAACACGTCACCGATTTCGAGGATACCGGCTTTGAGCATCTGCACGTCGTCGCCACTGCCGGGTTGGACGAGGACGACGACCGTATCTGCAGTCTTCACCACGTCGACTTCGTTCTGGCCCGCGCCGACCGTCTCGATGATGATGCGGTCTTTCCCGAAGGCGTCGAGGGCTTTCACGGCGTCTGCGGTGGCCGTCGAGAGGCCGCCAAGTTGACCGCGGGCGCTCATCGACCGGAAGAACACGTCCATGTCGCCGACGTTCGACGCCATGCGGATTCGGTCACCGAGGACGGCACCGCCGGTGTAGGGCGACGACGGGTCGACGGCGATGACGCCGACCGTCTCGCCCTGGTCGCGGTAGAACTTCGCGAGTTTGTCCACGAGCGTCGACTTCCCGGCACCGGGGCTTCCGGTGATGCCGACGACAGAGGCGTGGCCCGTGTGCGCGTGAATCTCGGAGACGATGTCGCGATAGCCCGGCGACTGCGACTCGATTTTCGTGATGACGCGCGCGAGTGCCCGGTGCTCGCCGTCGAGCAGTCGTTCGACGAGGTCGGATTCGACCGCCTGCCCCATCGTCACGTTCGCTCGGGGGCGTTTTCCTTCACGAACTCGATAGTCTCTTCCATCGGTGTGCCCGGGCCGAAGATGGCGTCGACACCCTCTTCCATGAGGCCTGGGCGGTCCTCGTCGGGGATGATACCGCCGACGATGACCAGCGTGTCGTCGAGTGCGCCGTACTCTTCGAGGCCAGCCATCACTTTCGGGACGAGCGTGTTGTGTGCGCCCGAGAGGATAGAGATGCCGAGTACGTCGACGTCCTCTTGGACCGTCGCCTGGATAATCTCGTCAGGCGCTCGGTGCAGGCCGGAGTAGATGACCTCGAATCCTGCATCGCGGAAGGCGCGAGAGATTACGTGTGCCCCACGGTCGTGGCCGTCGAGTCCCACCTTGGCGATGAGACACCGGATAGTTCGCTGTTCAGAGTCCGCGCTCATACGCGGAGGTTCGGTGTCACCCGATTTGATTCTAACGGAAGATAAGGAACGTTGCCGAGTCAGTTCGGTCGTCCCGAAGTCACTCGACGTGGGCGCTCCCGACGTACTCGTCGAGGAAGTCGGCGATTTGCGTGTACGCGTCGATACGGTTCTCCAGTTTGGAGAAGCCGTGGCCCTCGTCTTCGAAGATGAGTTCGCGGACGTGGGCGTGTTTGCGCGCCTCTTCGACGAGTTGGTGTGCCTCGCTCACCGGGACGCGCGGGTCGTTCTCGCCGTGGAGGACGAACAGCGGTGCGCGAATCTTCTCGATATTGTTGAGCGGCGAGATGGATTCGAGGAACTCCCTGTCGTCTTCCAGAGAGCCGTACTCTGCCTCACGGAGTTCGCGCCGCCAGTCACCGGTGTTTTCGAGGAACGTGACGAAGTTGGCGATGCCGACGATGTCGATGCCGGCGGCCCAGAGGTCCGGGTACTCGGTCATCGACGCGAGGACCATGAACCCGCCGTACGACCCACCCATGGCGACGATTTTGTCGGTGTCCACCGCCGGGTGGTCGTGGAGCCACTCCACCGCCGCTTCGATGTCTGCGACCGAATCCATCCGTTTCTCCACGTCGTCGAGGTGACCGTACGCCTTCCCGTAGCCTGCGGACCCGCGGACGTTCGGTTCGAAGTAGGCGTAGCCCCGTGAGAGGAAGTACTGTTTCACCGCCGAGAACGACGGTCTGCGCTGGGCCTCGGGGCCGCCGTGGATATCGACGATGACCGGCGTCTCCCCCTCGGGTGACTCCTCGGGGAGCGTGAAGAACGCCGGAATGTCGCGCCCGTCGAACGTCGGGTAGTGGACGAGTTCCGGCGGGACGAACGTATCCCGCGGAATCCCCGCCGTGGCCGCGTGAGTCCACCGATCCGCCTCGCCGCTCGTCAGGTCGACCACGTAGACGTTGGCGGTGTCGGCGCTCGCAGTGACCGTGATTGCCGCCCGCTCGCCGTCCGGTGAGAACGAGACGCCACCGGCGACCCCTTTCGGGAGGTCCGGTTCGTGGAACGCGTCGATTTCGTCAGGGGACTTCAACTCGCCGAACGTCAGTTCCGTGTAGCCTTCGACGTTGCGCGCGTAGACGAGTCGCCGCGTCTCGTGGTCGATGCTGACGCCTTCGACTTCGTAGTCGCCACCGGATTCGACGAGCGTGAACGTCTCGGCGTCGAGGTCGTAGCGAACGAGTTCGAGCGTGTCGCTCTCACGGTCGGTCACCATGTAGATGTTCTCGCCGTCCGGGCCCCACTCTGGACTCTGGAATCGGACGGTTCCGTCGTGGGGGGTGAGATGCGTCAGTTCCTTCGATATCAGGTCGAGGACGTACACGTCCTGGTCGAAGTTCGAGTACGCCTCCTGGACGATGAGTTTCGTGTCGTCGGGCGACCACCCGCCGAGCGTCAACCACCCGTCACCCTCGTGGACGAGCGTCGCGTCCATCCCCGTCCCGTCGCGGTCCTGTACGTACACGTCGAAGACGGCGTTGTCCCGTCGGTTCGACGTGAACGCGAATCGCTCCCCGTCGTGGCTCCACCCACCCCAGCGGTGTTTGGCATCGGGGTGTTCGGTCAGGTTCTGGATGACGCCCGTGTCGGGTTCGAGGCGGAACAACTGTTCGCGCTCGTTGCCACCTTTGTCCATCCCGAAGACGAGTTCGGGATTCTCCGGCGACCACGAAGCGAACGTGACGCGTTCGTCGTAGAAGGTTCGTTGTTCGGGCCAGACGCCAGACCCGTCGACGGTCCAGACCTGCGGGACGCCTGTCGTGTCCATGAGGAACGAGAGTCGCTCCCCGTCTGGGGCGAAGGAGGCGCCGTAGGCGCTTCTGATGTGGAGGTAGCGCTCGATGTCGTACGTTCGCATACCACGAATGTTGGCGCGGTGGTGAGAAATCGGTTGGGGTGTCAAAAGTCCGAGAGTCGGAGCGGCGGCAGTGTGTGAGGACGGGCCGCTCGAGCAGTCGCTCAGGCGGAGAAAAATACGGTATCGAGGAACGGCGTCGCGCCGAGTTTAAATCATATCTTCGGCCTTGAGGCCCTCGATGATGTCGTCGACGAGGCTCTCGGCGTCGTCGTACGGGAAGTCCTGGTGCTTGCCGAGTTTAGCGGCGAGTTCCATCGCGGTGATGGTCACACCGTCAGCCTCGAACTTCGTGCCCGGGCCGTTCGGAAGCGCGGGGACGAGAGACATCTGGTTCTTGACGGGGAAACTCGCACCAGAGAAGGCATCCATGAACTGTTCGCGGAGTTGAGATTCGACGTCGGACATACCCTGAAAGTACGTAGAGACGTGGAAAAACGTTCCGGAACAACCGTGAACTTGTGGTGAGTTTCGCACAGACGGACCTCGGTGCCCCCCACATCGTCCCCGAATCCCGGCCGCGTCGTCCGGGAGTGATGGACTTATCTACAACGGCAATTCATGCAGAATCATGGACTTCGACTTCGACCGTCTGAAGCAACTCACAGAGACGAGCGGTGTTCCCGGGTACGAAGACCGAATTCGAGCCCTCGTCCGTGAGGACCTCGAAGCGACGACAGACACCGTCCGCGTCGACGCGATGGGCAACGTCGTCGGCACCATCGAAGGCGAGAGCGACTACGAAGTCGCCGTCGCCGCCCACATGGACGAGATTGGCTTCATGGTCCGGCACATCAACGACGATGGCTTCCTCCAACTCGACGCCCTCGGCGGGTGGGACCCGCGCGTCCTGAAGGCCCAACGCGTCACCGTCCACACCGAAGACGAGGACTTGACCGGCGTCATCGGGTCTGTCCCGCCGCACACGCTCACCGAGGAGCAGAAGCAGAAAGACCCGAAGGTCGAAGACGTGTACGTCGACCTCGGACTCCCGTCGGAGACGGTCGAAGAGACGGTCTCTGTCGGCGACCTCGTGACGATGGAACAGACGACAGTCGCGATGGGCGACCACGTCACGGGCAAGGCCATCGACGACCGCGTCTGTCTGTTCGCCATGCTCGAAGCGGCCGAGCGCATCGAGAATCCCGAAGTCACCATCCACTTCGCGGCGACCGTGCAGGAAGAAGTCGGCCTCCGCGGTGCGCAGGCACTCGGCGTCGACCTCGACCCCGACCTCGCCCTCGGCCTCGACACCACCGTCGCCAACGACGTGCCCGGCTTCGAACCCGCGGACTACGTGACGCGACTCGGTGAGGGCGCGGGCATCAAACTGAAGGACTCCAGCGCCATCGCGAACCCGAAGGTGCACCGTCGCCTCCGCGACGTGGCCGAGGAGAACGACATCGCCTACCAGATGGAACTGCTCCCCGCCGGCGGCACGGACACCGGTGGCTTCCAGAACACCTACGGTGCCAAGCCCGTCGGCGCAATCTCGATGCCGACGCGCTACCTTCACACCGTGACCGAGAGCGTCCACCAAGACGACGTGACCGCGT
>NZ_LOPV01000367.1 GCF_001469865.1 Haloferax profundi | reverse complement strand
CGACGTGCAACGCGGCAACCTCGGAGGGTCGTAACCCCCAGCCAGCGAGCGCAACAACGAGCAACTCCGCTTCGGGCGAGTCTACCTCACTGTAGATTCGACGCACCTGTAACGCCGACAATGCCTGTGGGTCCGGCTCACTGGCTTCCCAGCCGAACTCTTCGCCGGCCTCAGAGAGTGGGTTGTACTTAGCGTACTTCCGGCGTTTCACGAATGCATACCACGCTCTCGCGACGTGCAGGTACTCGAGTTTCGACCGGTCAGTCGAGAGTTCCTCATCGAAGACGTCGAGGACAGCGAGACAGCGTTCGATTTCTCGTGGTTGCTGGTCTAATTCAGATAGTGGTTCGAGCAATGCATCTGTCTCGTGCAGTTCTCGATAGGTCCGAACCCACTTCGCCAGTCGCGTCCGGTGTGTCTCGACAGTACTCTCTGCCCGTCCACCACGAGTTTGTATCGAGTTGAGGTACACTTCTAGAGCGTTGACAGTATTCTCGTGGTTGACGTCCCATTCCCACTCATCAGAACTCTCGTCTTCGAGACCGACGACATCGACGAAGAATTGCTTGGGTGTGAGGTCGTGGTGCTCGCGCAGCGCGTACGCGATGCCACTGTATCCGTGTTCGGTGAGCCACTCGTACGTCGGGACGTCGCGGTCTTCGTCGAACCCATCGCGATAGCGCTTCGGTGCGATGTCTTGCCAGTAAACGTCGACGAGCTCGTCGAGACTCATCTGGGACCACTTGTAGCGTTTTTCTCTTGGTCCCTCGTCTGAAGTCGTCTCTTCGGCATCCAAACCCTGGGAGTCAGACCGCTGATTCACGGCTTCTCACTGGGGATTAACCCTCTCGCTCCGTGTTGGGGTAATTCTGAATGTGAGATTTTCATTACTCACCGACTTTCTTCAATCCAATTAATACTTTGGCTTGTGCTGTTGTGGGTCATACACAACGCCAATTAGTAAAATTGAAGACTTGAGCTGGATATTATGT
>NZ_LOPV01000366.1 GCF_001469865.1 Haloferax profundi | reverse complement strand
GTGAAAGCAGCTTGACGTGCTTCACCCCAACTGCCACCGCCCCCCGCGACACGAAGAGTCACGCCACTCCCACCGCTGGACGACCCATCCGAGTCATCGCCTGTCGTATCAGCAGAGGTCCCTTCGCTAGAGCTACCACCTGTACAACCAGCGAGCGCAGCAATACTAGTGCCTGCTCCTAATGTTTTTAACACACTACGTCGAGTCGAATGATTGTCATTGACTCCCATGAAAGCTAAGTTTTCATTGCGCCACTAAAGCTTTTCTAATTCCAAATGTCATGACGGAGTGATTACCTCCTTCTCCGACTTCGTCTTAAATCTGGCATTTGTGTGGTTCGCACCTACCAATAGACCAACGAACCACGTCACTACCTCGATCTCCCGAGTCTTAGAAGGTCGATTTGAGGTTGGCCATTCCCAGCCAATTGCTCGGGTGGCATTGCAGATGGTGATTTCCCTGTGAATTCACTTGTTCAAGCATATTAAATAAACCTTGAGGAACCCAACTAAACGGAAAGCTTGTTACCAACTGCTCTCGTCAACCATGATATGGCACAGCAAGACAATGTCCTCAAATCGGTTGGGACCTCATTCAATATTATCAAACACCTCAAAGA
>NZ_LOPV01000365.1 GCF_001469865.1 Haloferax profundi | reverse complement strand
TGTACCGCGAGCGGGAAGGCCATTTTGGCGTTTCTGCCTGAGGAACGGGTTCTCGAAATCATCGACGAGCGAGGTCTCGAACCACGGACAGAAAACACGATCACAGAACGTGAGGAACTGTTCGAAGAGCTTTCACAGATACGGGATCAAGGATATGCGAATGCCATAGAAGAGTCTGTTAAGGGGATGCGTGCGGTCGCTGCTCCAATCATGCTCGAGGACTCTGTAGCCGGGTCAATCAGTTTAGCCGGTCCCGCAAACCGATTCGTTGGTGAACGGTTCGAAGACGAAGTTCCGAAGCTCATCAAAGGTGTAGCAAACGAAATCGAACTGAAGCTGACCTACTCTGAGAGTGGCATATAATGTCACCACCGTAGATTTCGACTCATCAGGAACAGATCTATGTACTGGTAGGGCTAGAAATTACATTCGTAGTTCTGTAATACTTTGCCGCCGGGTACTCCATATTCTACTGCTCATTACAATGTGCTATCATAATGTCTGATCTTCTTAATAATCTGCAGTCGTATAGAATTACACGTATAGTATTGTAATTATATGCGATGACGACGGCTCAAACTCGGCATCTCGCACTCAATCCTGTTCAACGATATTGAACGATTCATGGAATGACGATTCTTCACTAAACTTGATGGATTGGCTGTGTGCGGGTCTAAACGCCGCTCAAACACAAGATCACCCTTCAATCGGAGACGATATCGGCATTGA
>NZ_LOPV01000364.1 GCF_001469865.1 Haloferax profundi | reverse complement strand
GATTTATACTGGCAGGGAGGAATCGCCATGGTATGGCTAACCAAAGCCTGCAGGAAGCACTAGATTCAGCTGAGAGTCCCGTTGAGATGCTACAGCAAGCCGGTGGCCGATGGGTATGGCCAATAGAAGTAGCACGTGAATACACCAATTGGCAAGACGAGCTCCGGGCGACACGAGAGACCTGCGTACTCGCAGATCTTTCGCACCACCAGATGGACCAGATCATCGAAGGACCTGATGCCTTGGAGGTACTCACAAAGCTATGCACAAACAGTTTTGATGGATTCACCGTTGGTAAGTCGAAGCAAGCGATTATGTGCAATTCCGACGGTAAATTCATCGGTGACGGTGTCCTCCAGCGTATAG
>NZ_LOPV01000363.1 GCF_001469865.1 Haloferax profundi | reverse complement strand
GCGCACGACGTGATGAAAGAGGTCGTCGAAGACGAAATTCCCGACGTCCCATTCTTCAACTTTGGAAAGGTCACCATCGGCGGCCACGAGATTCGTTCGCTCCGCCACGGAATGGCCGGTGAAGTTGGGTACGAGCTTCAAGGCCCGTACGAATATGGTGAGGAGATCAAAGAGATCATCCTCGAAGCAGGTGAAGACTACGGAATTAAGCGTCTTGGAACTCGGGCGTACGAACCACTTAGCGTCAAACTTGGATGGGTAA
>NZ_LOPV01000362.1 GCF_001469865.1 Haloferax profundi | reverse complement strand
GTATAGAATAATCACGGGGGCACTGTCTAGATAAGGAACGAGCAGGTCGAAGAGTTAGTGATCTATGCTACTCTCAAACCTGCTCAAAGAGAGTTTAGACACTGCTACGCTTGAATGTTGGCAGCGCGAGCGGACGGCGACGCCCGCCAGGGCGTTCGCCGTCCGGCTCCATGCTGCCGGTCTTTCGCTCAGAGAGACAGAAGCGATTATTCGGTTACTCGGCGTAGAACGCTCGTTTCAAGCAGTTTTCCAGTGGGTACATTGGCTGTCTGACAGCGTCTCAGACCCGCCGAAGGCGACGCCGAGGCGGGTCGCAGTCGACGAGACTGCTGTCAAAATCAACGGCGAGTGGTCTTGGTTGTACGCTGCAATAGTTCTCGACACAAAAGTGATTCTTGACGTTGCACTGTTCAAGCGTCATGGAACCGATCCGGCGGCTGCGTTTCTCCACGGAGTCTGTGAGAAACACGACTGTTCAGAGACGGTGTTTCTCGCTGATGCCTTCGGATATCGGACTGCCTTCTCTCGATTAGGGTTGAACGGTCGGGTTGACTACACAGACCGAAACCTGATTGAAAAATGGTTTCATACATTCAAAATGAGAGTTGACCGTTTCCACAATTCATGGGTGGGCAGTCGGCTGAGCGTCCGCCAATGACTTGCAGTGTTCGTTCATTACTATAATTTTCAGCGACCGCATCAGTCACTCGACGGAAGAACGCCAGCTCAGGAGGTTAACTAGACAGTGCCTGCTTAAATTGATCTTACAACAACTGAAAGATATTTCATTACAAAGTATAACCCACACGGATGAAAAGCCATTGAGTATTTTCAGATATTGAATAGATATAAGATACAATTATATTCTATACTATTAAATAATTAATCAAATTTATAATTGCAACAATAGAATGTTTGGGTTTTAGAATAAATAAGATAAAAATATAAATAGTGAGCTTTTCTCCCCGGTAATGATTAGAAATGTAAATAAAAGTGTCTGTGATCTCACCTCACAGGATTAAAATAAATATTTTAAGATAAGATATATTAGAACTAATTTAAAATGATAGCTTGGAAGTATCCCAATATCGAGTTCTGGTAAATTGTTTCTCTATGATACTTATCATGCTTAGGTCAACAAGAGATAAAATTGGCATAGTAATTATTAATTGATTCCTGTGACAGTCTGACCGTATCAACTCCGGCCCGTAGGCCAATTCATCTATATCCCATGTTGACAAATACCAAAACTTATACTCCAACGAAGTTACGTCTCATTTACGAAATCCGAGATTCAGGCTAGGAATCTCCAAGGAGGCTATTAGATAATGAGCAAACCAACAGTGATCACCGACCGAGATACCTATCTCTCACTCGCAACACGTTGTGTGTCAGATGTACGTATACCGATTGAGGTACGCATCTCCGTCGAAGATCCTTTCAAAGCATATCGTAGAGCCCGGAGCAGTGATTCACATGGGTTCTATCTCGAGACGACTGGTGGCCAATCAGGGTGGGGTTATTTTGGTGTGGATCCTACAGACCAGATCGAAGTGAGACCAGACGCAACGACCGGTGAGTCTGGCACACCCTCGATCGATACGATCGACAATCTGGTTAATAGTGAGCAGTTGATTCGCGGAAACTGCTCAGTCCCGTACCCATGTGGTGGATTTGGGTGGCTCTCTTACGACATCGCACGGGAGTTAGAACAGATTCCGGAGAGTACCATCGATGACCGAAGTCTCCCAAACCTACAACTTGGTGTCTTCGAACGAATCGCAGCTTGGCGTGAGCCCAAAAGCGGAGACACCATGCTACATATCACTGCATGTCCCAAGGTTAGTGAAGACCCACAAGAGTCCTACATCGTTGGGAAGAACAATGCACTTGAACTCGCAGATGATGTGGTTGACGAAACGTCGTCTACCGATGTAGATTCGCCTAAGTGCGCATACGCGACGTTCGAAAGTGAGTGTGGACAGTCAGGTTTCAAGCACCGCGTGCAGCGGGTAAAAGAGTTCATCCACGATGGAGATACATTCCAAGCAAACATTTCACACCGCTTGTCGGCTCCCGCAGCAGTTCACCCAGTCGATGCGTTCGAAGCAGTTCGTCGAGTGAATCCAGCACCATACTCGGGTCTGTTAGAGTTTCCCGGTATCGACCTTGTGAGCGCCAGTCCGGAACTGTTACTCGAAATTAATGACGGCAAACTGCTTACTGAACCAATCGCCGGGACTCGACCTCGAGGAGCGACAATTGAAGAGGATAAAAAACTCGAGAGTGAATTACTATCCAATGAGAAAGAACGGGCTGAGCATGCGATGCTCGTTGACCTTGAGCGAAATGACCTAGGGAAAGTAAGTGAGTACGGGACGGTCGATGTGACCGAATACCGCCGAGTAGACCGATATTCTGAGGTCATGCACCTGGTCTCGCTCGTGAGAGGACAATTAAAGGAATCTGCAACGATTGGTGATGCGGTCGCTGCGGCTTTTCCTGGTGGAACCATCACAGGTGCCCCAAAACCCCGAACGATGGAAATCATCGATCAGATGGAATCTACACGACGCGGGCCATATACAGGGAGTATTGGAATATTTGGATTCGATGATCGTGCGACACTCAACATAATTATCAGAACGCTAGTTAGAGTTGGCAATCAATACCAACTCCGTGTAGGTGCAGGGATCGTACATGATTCTGCTCCTGAAGACGAATATACCGAAACGCTGGCAAAAGCGCAGGCACTGGTTACTGCTGTCGACGAAGCACTCGGAGAGAAAGCGAAATTCGACGTGGAAACAGAGGTCTTGGAGGAGGCCAAATGATACTCATCATCGACAATTACGACTCATTTGTATACAACCTGGTTCAATACGTCGGTGAGTTTGATGATGTATCGGTTGTAAGGAACGATGAAGCGTCGATTGAAGATATTGAGTGCCTCAACCCAGACGGCATCATCGTTTCTCCGGGTCCGGGAACACCCCAAGATGCGGGCATATCAGTTCCGATTTTTTCAGAGGCATCCTACCCCACTCTCGGAGTTTGCCTCGGCCACCAAGCGCTGTGTGCAGCACATGGGGCAACAGTCAAGCACGCACCGTCAGTGGTTCATGGCAAACAATCAGACGTGTACCACGAAGGGGAGAAACTGTACGATGGGCTTTCGAACCCATTCGAAGCCGGCCGTTATCACTCATTGGTAGTCGATTATGAGACTCTCCCAGATGAGATAGTTGAGACTGCCTACATTGATGATGGCGACACGCGGGTGAGCATGGGAGTTCGACATCGACACAAACCTCATATGGGCGTACAGTTCCATCCAGAGAGTATTCTAACCGACACAGGGAAACGAATCATCGAAAATTTTGTAAAAATTGTGGTGAGTTAACAGTTCAATACGAGTTCTAATCTTGACGTTGATTCGGAGAGATTTCCCCGTGTTCTGTATAGAAAACGTACGTTCCGGTGAATTGATTCCTCAGTGGGACCCACAGATATAAGATACGTGACCGTGACTGTTTTTTTCAAGCGAGGTTGGTGAGCAGTCT
>NZ_LOPV01000361.1 GCF_001469865.1 Haloferax profundi | reverse complement strand
CAAAACGCCCATAGAGACGAGTCGTTCTCTAGAAGAAGAGACAGATGCGGTAATTCGGCTGAAGATGGAACACCTCCAACGAACGGGGTCGTTCAAAACTCGAGGCGCCTACCACAAACTGAAAAATGCCCGTGAACGAGGGTGTTCTGCGACGCACGTTGTGGCTGCGAGTGCTGGAAATCATGCACAGGGCGTAGCGCTTGCAGCGACTAAAACGGGGTTCGACGCAACAATTGTCATGCCGAAGAATGCGCCACAGACGAAGATCGATGCT
>NZ_LOPV01000360.1 GCF_001469865.1 Haloferax profundi | reverse complement strand
CGAGACGGGCGAGTTCGACTACACGCTCTAATCTCCCCGCCACATTTCGGCCGGGGACCCGTCAAATTGAGGCACGGTTTCCCCCGACTGTCCGACGCGAACCAAAGTATTCACTACAGGCCCACACCAAGCGGCGGACATGACCGACGGCAACGTGGATATGTCTCGGCGGGCGTTCCTCGGCGCGGCCGCTGGTGGCGCGGCGGTTGCCGCCACTTCCGGCACGGCCGCGGCGCAAACCGAACAACCCGACTTCGGTGGCTACCTCGATGGAATCGACGGTGGCTACGAAGACCTTCGTGGACAGAGCGAAGTCACCATCGAGGTGGGTGCAGAGGGCAACGGCGGCGCCCTCGCATTCGCACCTGCGGGCGTCTGGGTCGACCCCGGGACGACCGTGACGTGGGAGTGGACCGGCGAAGGCGGCGGCCACAACGTCAAGATGGAAGAAGGCCCCGCGAGTCTCGACTCCGGCCCCGCTGTCGCCGAAGCAGGGACGACCTACGAGTACACCTTCGAAGAGGCCGACGCCGGCATCTCGAAGTACTACTGTGAACCGCACCAGGCACTCGGTATGCTCGGGGCAGTCGCCGTCGGTGGCGACGTTCCGACTGTCGAAGTCGGCGGTGGTGGCGGCGGCGCAAGCCTCCCGCAGGTCCCAGACAGCGCGAAGGCCCTCGGCGTCGCGACGACGTTCGCGATGATTGCGACGCTCGGCCTCGCGTACTTCTTCATGAAATACGGCGGCGACTACGACATCCAGGAGTAATCCCGTCGTCTCGCCCCCGGTTTTTCGCAGTCGTGAGCGGGTGCGCTCTCGTGACGTATCTGCGCCGAGTGCGCTCAGAAGAAGCCGAAGTCGTCTATCTCTGTCTCGTAGACCGATTCGTACCGGTCGACGACGTGCCGATAGTCGTAGTGGTCGAACGCGTCGTCGACCATCCGATGCTCGAATCCGCGGGCTGCGACGATTTCGTCCGCGAGTTCTTGCGGACTCGTGACGAGCGACCCGCGTTCGCGTCCTTCGACGAGTTCGTGGGCCGCAGACTGCGTCTGGTACTCGACGATGCTCACGCATCCGCAGGCGAGTGCCCACAGGAGGTTCGTCGCGAAGGGCTCGACCGTCGCCGTCTGCGCGAAGACGTGGGCTCCTTTCATGATGGGAACCGCGTCGTCCACCGAGAGGTCGCCGAGGAAC
Organism: Haloferax profundi; assembly: GCF_001469865.1. Taxonomy (GTDB): domain Archaea; phylum Halobacteriota; class Halobacteria; order Halobacteriales; family Haloferacaceae; genus Haloferax; species Haloferax profundi. Next base: position 3,083 of record NZ_LOPV01000360.1, on the reverse strand, counting down.
TCGACTCGGTCGTCGATACGGAGGTCACGCGCCGTCTGCTCCGCGTTCGAGCGCTCCGGTCCGTCGCCGATGATGGCGGCGTCCCAGTCTTTGTCGCGGAGTTCGGCGAGTGCGAGAAGGAAGCTCTCGACGTTGGCGTGTTCGTCCAAGTCGCGGGCGTAGACGACGTCCGCTCGCGTCTCGATGTCCGCCGTCCGAACGAGTTCCATGTCGATGGGTTCGGGGACGACGTGCGTCGCGTCCACGGACGCGCCCATCTCGCGGACCTGCGTCCGAATCATCTCTGATGGCGTCAAGACGGTGTGGGGCGCCTTCGCCGCACGTCGATAGGCGCGCGACCCGCCGCGTTCGTCTCGGTTCCACCAGTCGGCGACGACAGGGACGCGCAAGAATCGTGCCGCAGTCTTCACCGCCGTCACGTGCGACGGCGGGAAACTCGCCACCTGAATCACGTCGGGGTCGACTTCGCGGAGGACGAACGGAACGCGAGAGGCGAACCGTCCCGACGCTGGCGAGTCGGTCACGCGATGGTAGGTCACGCCGTTCTGTTCGAACTCGATGACCTCGCCGTCCCACCACTTGGCACAGAGGACGACCACTTCGATGTCGCGCTCAGCCAGTAGTTCCGCGGTTCGCCGCATTCGCATCGTCGCTCCCGTCTCTTCGTGGTGCGGTGTGTACATCGAGACGAGTGCGACTCGCATATTCGCGGCCACTACGTGCCGCGATAAAAATCCACGTCTTTCGCGTCCGAGATTCGGCGCGGACGGCCAGGAGAAAACAGCCGATATCGGTCGGTCGTCAGACGCCGACGACGGGTGCGACGAGTGCCCCCGTGGCGGAGACTGTGTACTCCCATCCGTAGACGTGGTTGAGGAGCAGGTACGTCACGACGCCGAGCGCGAGCGACAAGAGCCATGCACCGGCGGCGATGCGGCCAATCTTCCGGTGGGGCGTCTCGGTCCGCAGTTCGCGCTCTGAGTGTGTGAGGCCGAGGATGAGTGCGTAGAGTACCACCGGAACCGACACGATAGAGAGGATGATGTGAATCGCCAGCATCGCGAGGTACGGGTAGTACGCGAACGCCGGGCCGACGAACTCCTTGGTCCCGCCGCCGCCAATCTTCGTGAGGTACATCACGAGGAACACGAGGATGAGGAGGAACGACGTAATCATCGCCGCGGCGTGCTTTCGGACTTCGTTGTGGCGAATCCAGCGCCATCCGGCCGCGATGACGACGACGTTGATGGTGTTGACCACGGCGATGGCGTCCGAGAGGCGATTAACCTGTTCGAGGGTCAACTCGGGGAAGATTCGACCGGGGACGAGTCCGAGGAAGGTTCCGACGACGATAGCGTATCCGACGACGGAGAGGACGGCCGTCGCCGCCGCAGGGTGTTCCTTCAGCGGATTGCCGGCGCTCGCAGTTGCCATGGGCGGGGGTTAGGAAGGGGGCGTATTCCCTCTTCGGGTTTGGGACGGTATTCGAGGGCTGGTCCGTCGAACCCTCAAAGCGATGACTGGAATGGCGTGACACAGACAGAGGGTGTATGCATCGAAGTGACACCAGTTCCGAGGTGGTTCAAACTAAGCCATCGGGTGTAGCTGGGCCCCAATATTGACAACATACCACAAGATACTCATCAAGGTGGCAGGAGTGTAGTCGTTAACGTGGTCTCCTTCCCGAATCGGTTGTCGTTGGTAGTTGTGGTAGTCGTGATTCTCGCAGGATGTACTTCAGGAGGAACGAGTGGGGTTTCGTCGTCTTCACCAACGCCGACAACGACGCCGACAACGACGCCGACACCGACAGAGACGGAGTATTGGGTGGATAGGGCGGAAAATACACACGACCCGAAGACAGTCTCAATCGAGAGCAACCTGGACCGAAACGTCACTGTCCACGTCCGTATCAGGATGTCGGGTGAAGTTGTACACAATGAGAGCTATCTCCTCGAACCAGAGTCCTCAAGACAGGTATACAATACCAACACCGATGACCCCGACGGAAATGAGGCCTTTGCAGTAGTAATCACCGTCGGAAATGTGACCGTCGAGGAAGGGATAGCCACAAACCAGTGTATTGGAGACCCGACATACAGCATATCCGAAAGTGAAAGCGGAGAACTGGGGATTAATTTCCAAGCATCGGTTTGCTGAGCGCTTGTATTCGAGAGGCGTCTACGCGAACTCTGCGACTCCTACTGCTGCATACGCGCTCTGTATTCAGCACACCCCTCGACAAACTATCAAAGAACAATCAGCTCAACGAAGCCGTTGAACCGGCACAGAGACTACCAAATCCTGTGACGTGACCATTCTGTACCACGAGCGAGGCCGAAGGCCGAGCCTCGTGGCTTCTTCCCTCCACCGTGAGCGCGTTGCGTCTCACGAGCCTTCGTTCGCTGACGCTCACGAAGACAGGTTTTTCGAGGGGTTCGAGCGACGCGAAGCGGCGCGAGGACCCCTCGAAAAAGGTGGGTTCTAGATAACGCCCGTAATCGTCGCCGCCTCGATTGCGGCGTCTTCGCTCACGCCGTTCCCCAGAATCGTGTAGCGGTCACGAATCGTGTGGGCCGTGGTGAGCGCCTCGATAATCGTCTCGTCGGCGATGCCGAGTTCGTCCGCCGTCGTCGGCGCGCCCATCGTCGAGAGTGCGTCGCGGATGTCGGTCCACTCGCCGCGAGGACCACTGTGGAAGTACTCGGTCATGATGGAGCCAACACCGACCTGATGCCCGTGAAGTGCGCGTCCGGGGGCGATGCGGTCGAGTTGGTGGGAAAAGAGGTGTTCTGCGCCGGAAGCGGGGCGCGACGACCCGGCGATAGACATGGCGACGCCCGAGGAGACGAGCGCCTTCGTGACAATCCACGCGGACTCTTCGAGGCCGGGTTTGATGGAGTCGGCGCTCTGGACGAGCATCTCGGCGGTCATCTGCGAGAGTGCGCCGGCGTACTCGGAGTACTCGACGTTCTTCAGACGGTGGGCGAGTTCCCAGTCTTTCACCGCGGTGTAGTTCGAGATGATGTCGGCACAGCCTGCGGTAGTCAGTTCCCACGGCGCTTCGGCGAGGAGTTCGGTGT
>NZ_LOPV01000359.1 GCF_001469865.1 Haloferax profundi | reverse complement strand
TCGTTCGTCCCCATCGGTGGCGGAGGTCTCATCTCGGGAATTGCGACTGCAGTGGGTGAACTTTCCCCCGAAACTCGTATTGTCGGCGTCCAAGCGACAGGGGCAGCGACAGTCCCGCAAAGCCTCAAAAAAGGGAGTCCAAAAGACGTCGACGATGTGCAGACAATCGCAGACGGAATTGCTACTGGCGGCATATCTGAACTGACATACGAGCACATCGACGAGTATGTTGATGAGGTCGTCACAGTCACCGACACTCAGATTGCAGAAAGCATTCTCTACATGTTGGAACGAACGAAGCAGATGGTCGAAGGAGCCGGTGCCACATCCATCGCTGCTGTTCGGAGCGACCAGCTCCACGTGGAAGGTGAGACAGTTGTCCCACTTCTTTGTGGAGGAAATCTCAGCATGACAGACCTGCAGACGGTATTGACACACGGTCTAACGTACCGAAAGCAACTCGTGCAGTTGCGTGTTCACATCATCGACGAACCAGGAAAGATGGAGGAAATTTCGGATATAATCGCAGATCACGGGGCGAACATCAGAGATGTTCGCCACGAGCGGTCAGTCGAATCACTCTGTGTGGGTGAAGCCTATCTTGACCTCCGAATTGAGACAAGCGGACCAAACCAGACAGATCGGATTATCGGGTCGTTACGAAGTGGAGGCTATGACGTCCAAAATATTAGCTAACTGTGATTGAACGCCAGCGATAGTCCGATACCCTGTTACTTCTGTGCAACCGCTTCGATTTCGATTCCGACGCTCTTCGGAAGTGCTCCAGCCTCAAATGCGCTGCGAGCAGGCGGACTCTCATCGAAGAATGATGCATATACTTCGTTCATTACATCGAAGTCGTTGATGTCGTCCAGATACACCGTCGTTTTGAGGACGTCACTCATTGAGAGTCCTTCACTAGCGAGCACAGCCGAAATGTTCTCCAACACTTGTTCGGTCTGCTCCTGTATTGATGCATCGGATTTCAATTCGCCATCTCCGGTGGCTGGGATTTGGCCTGCGGTAAATACGAGATCACCATTTGTCGTTGCTTGGCTGTACGCACCAACTGCAGCAGGAGCGTCTCCTGTTTCAATTGTTTGAACCATCGTATATACGACTAGTTGCAACCGTAAAAAAGATTAATGTGAAACGATCTGTTGAGTGTTTGTGTATTGTATTTGACACGAACTATTAAGGGACTGTGCCAAGTTGTTTGTGGTATGCTGGAAAGTAGCAAGCTTGCAGAGACAGACCCAGCTGTAGCATCTGCAATTTCGGCAGAAGAGGATCGCCAAGAGAATAACCTAGAGATGATTGCCTCAGAGAACCACGTTTCTGAAGCCGTTCTTGAAGCCCAGGGAAGCGTCCTTACGAATAAATATGCTGAGGGATACCCCAAGTCTCGCTATTACGGCGGATGTGAGCACATGGACACGGTTGAACAGACAGCTATTGACCGGGCGAAAGAACTGTTCGGTGCTGAACACGCCAATGTTCAACCACACAGTGGTACGCAGGCCAATATGGGCGTCTATTTTGCGATGTTGGACCCGGGTGATAAAATTCTCTCGTTGAATCTGAATCACGGAGGGCATCTTTCGCACGGACATCACGTCAATTTCTCTGGCCAGTTCTACGAAGTAGAGCAGTACGGTGTTGACCCAGAGACCGGATACATCGATTACGACGAACTCGAGTCAATTGCCAAAGAATTCTCCCCTGACCTGATTGTCAGTGGTTCTTCTGCCTATCCGCGTGAATTCGACTTTGAGCGTATCAGTCGTGTGGCAGACCAGGTTGATGCGTACCACCTCGCAGATATCGCTCACATTACTGGCTTGGTGGCCGCTGGGATTCATTCGAATCCCGTGGGGACTGCTGATTTTGTCACAGGTTCGACTCACAAGACGATTCGAGCTGGACGGGGGGGAATGATCCTAACGAGTGAAGAGCATGCAGAGGTAATCGACAAGGCGATTTTCCCCGGTGGTCAGGGAGGACCACTCATGCATAACATCGCTGGCAAAGCAGTCGGATTCAAAGAGGCACTTCAACCAGAATTCGTCGAGTACGCAGAACAGGTGGTTGCAAATGCTCAGACGCTCGCAACTACACTTCAGGAGCGCGGTTTCTCGGTTGT
>NZ_LOPV01000358.1 GCF_001469865.1 Haloferax profundi | reverse complement strand
GTGGGACAGATAAGCACCTCCTGCTGGTAGACCTCCGTGACTCACACCCAGAGGTTACTGGGAAGGATGCAGAAGAACGTCTGGAGTCAGTTGGTATCACGGTCAACAAGAATACTGTCCCTGGTGAGAGTCGGTCACCATTCGTCACGAGTGGGATTCGGATTGGGACGCCAGCCGTGACAACTCGGGGATTCACAGAAACCGAGGTTGAACGTATAGCACACCACATTGCCGACCTTCTCGATAGTCCAGACGACGACGAGCTAGCTTCGGATATCAGTGACCAGATAAACATCCTCGCGAACGACTTCCCCGTTTACCACTAACGCGAAGACGAGCTAGAATCTCAATCTACTACGTTTTCGACTGAAAACGGATCGGTCGGCTATTGATTCTCTGCCCGAGTAGTGCGATGACACTCCTCAACGATATTGACGGCAATCGAGTTCTCGAGAACATCATGGACACGGATGATGTCTACACCGCGTTCA
>NZ_LOPV01000357.1 GCF_001469865.1 Haloferax profundi | reverse complement strand
ATCACGGGTTAGCCCTGCTTTCTCGGCTACTAAGACTCGTTCACGCAACTGTTCGATCGTATCTTCGACGACGTCATCGTAATCGATATCGGCATCTGGGTCAACGGGAGTCTCGATACTATGCATCACGATTACTGGTGAATCGTTTTTCACAGCAACGTGCCGCATCTCTGGGTCTTCGAGTCCAGAGACATCGTTGAGGATGTCGGCACCAGCATCTAGTGCTGCCTGTGCAACCTCCGATTTTCTTGTATCGACCGATAGCAGTACGTCAAGTTCACGTAGTGACTCGATAACCGGGATTACACGATTTAGCTCTTCGTCGACAGACAGTGGTTGTGCTCCAGGTCGAGTCGATTCACCACCGATGTCGAGGATATCGACACCTTCTTCGATCATCTGTTCGGCTCGCTCAACTGCTTTGGCTACCGTGTTGTACTCACCACCGTCGTGGAACGAATCTGGGGTGATATTCAGTATCCCCATCACGGCCGTGCCGTCGTCCGGAAGGCCGT
>NZ_LOPV01000356.1 GCF_001469865.1 Haloferax profundi | reverse complement strand
GCAGAACCTCACGGATATCATCGCTCAATGCTGAGAGTCCTTGCTGTTCGTCTAACCGAGAGGTCAACCGGTTCAGTTGTGAGACCGTACCTGCCAACAAGATATCGACGTATTCGTGCCGTCGTCCGTCGACTTCGGAGACTGCACACTCTCCACCGAGCGAGAGCAATTGTTCTTTGACGAAACTGGCTTGGTCCGACTGTAATCGAGTCTTCACAGTCCTGTGCACGACCCGTTTATACAGTGAATGGTTCGAGTTCGACGTGGCGTGAGTACTCTCTAATGCTTCGTCTGCAGTTTCAGGAGAATCGACACGCTTCGAGATCATCTTTCGGTTCCAGTACTGACGCGCCTCGGCGATGGCGTACAAAGAGCCTGTTACGAGGACGCAATCGTTTCGTTCGGCAATCTCGAGTGCAGTATCACGAGCAGCAGCAACACTCGACTGCGTCTGCACACGAGCATCAGTGTGGTCCGTGAACACGCTCGCTAGCACGTCTTTGTCTTCAGCCCGTGACGTTGTCG
>NZ_LOPV01000355.1 GCF_001469865.1 Haloferax profundi | reverse complement strand
TTCACAGGTTACTACAGTATCAGCCGATGGAAGCGCGTCGGCCATTCCACGATGGTCTTTGTCTGACATCGCACCTACAACGAGATGTAGAGAGTCGTAATCAAACGAACCCAAGGTCTCAGACACTTTTTGACAACCACCAGGATTGTGTGCACCGTCGAGAACGATGAGTGGCTCTCGGCTCATGACCTCGAATCGTCCGGGCCAATGTGCGTTGCGAAGCCCACGCTTGACCGCATCGCTCTTCACATCAGTTATCTGGTTTGCCAACGTCACCGCAACGCCTGCGTTCTGAGCCTGGTGGGAACCAAGGAGTGGAAGTTTGGCTTCATACGCCCACCCATTTCCATCGACAGAGACAGCACCTTCGATTCCAACTCTTCCACGATACTCTACTTCGATTTCGGGCGGTGAATCAACCGGTAACCCAGTCTGACTCTCGCCGGTTCGACTCGTTCCAGAAGACCCAACTGTCGTGATTGAGTCCACTTCACTCTGGATTGATCTGAGCGCGTCA
>NZ_LOPV01000354.1 GCF_001469865.1 Haloferax profundi | reverse complement strand
ACCGCATCTGCCCCAGTTACGAGTGGTTTGCTTACAGGCGCGACTTGTGCTTTGTCACGTGCAATCTCCTCAATTGTGTCTCCAAGTTGCTCAGTATGTTCGAGTGTGACGCTAGTGACGGCGCTTGCAACGGGGTCAACGACACTCGTAGCGTCGTACCGCCCACCAATTCCTACTTCTAATATTGCAACGTCGATGTCTCGACGGTCGAATTCCCATAGCGCTAAAGCTGTAATCGTCTCGAAGAAAGTCGGTGAGTCGCCCGAAGTCGTCTGCTCGATAATAAACGGTTGAATCCGCTCAGTGAACGATCGCACCTCAGATTCGGTTATTTTT
>NZ_LOPV01000353.1 GCF_001469865.1 Haloferax profundi | reverse complement strand
AGATGCGGTGACGTATAGAGTCCAACGTCGAGTCCAGTCTCCCGAAGCACTTGGTCAAGCATTCGTGCTGTACTACCTTTCCCATTCGATCCAGCAATTTGGATACACTGGACGTCTTCGTGTGGGTCGCCGAGCTCGTTGAGTAATTGTCGCGTCGTATCTGTTCCTGGACTCGGACCGAACCGTTGGAGGTCGAACAGGAAATTGACCGCTTCGGTGTACTCCATCGCTACACCTCTATTTTCTCCTTCCGCCACGATTCGAGGTCAGGAACTTGATTGAAGGTGTACAAATGGACCCCACGGAGTTTGTATTCCTCATCGTCCGTGTAGGGTGCGAGTCCAGATACCAAATCGTCGGGAGTATACTTCCCACGAGAACCGACGAGTTGTCGGACAAACCCAACAACACCGGTCGTTTTCCGGAGGAAGCGTACCGAATCACCGACGCCAACCTTCTGTGAGATACTCAGCAGCCGATTGTATTTCATCACACCAGGGATTCCGACCTCGACAGGGAGATCGACCCCACGTGACCGTACCTCATCGATCCACTCGAGTACGGCATCAGAATCATAGCAGAGCTGAGTCACGATATACGTCGCATAGGGTTCTTTCTTTGCCATCGCATCGGCGAGTGTTCCGTCATCAATGAAGTCATGGCCCTCAGGATAGCCAGTAATGCCGATGTCGTTAAACGAGTGGTCTAGTTCGTCGAGTGCTACGAGGAGTTCGTAGGCAGACTCAAATGAACCCTCTGGCTCTTCTCGGTCACCTCCGGGGACGAAGATATCCGTGACGCCTGCTTCTTCGAGGCGATGGACGACGCTCTCGAGTTGTTGTTTGTCCTCGACGTATCTGGCGGCAATGTGTGGGATTATTTCGTAACCTCTCGCAGACGCTTTTTCGGTCCATTCGACAGTAGCGTCGAGTCCGAGCTGAGGGGAGGTAGTAATCGCAATCTGGGCCCCATCCGGGAGATGCTCTAACTGTTCTCCAAGGCTCGAAAACGGCATCAATTCGTACCGTGGGGTAGTGAGTAACTGCTGTACGCCATCTGAAGTGGTACTTGAGCGGAATTTCGGTGACATTGGTTCGATATCTAACATCGCAATTCTTTCTGGCGACGCTTACAGAATGTGTTCGTTGCCGGTACTTCAATCCCTCGCTTGATAATTACTCACATACAATCGGTGGCGGGCTCAACGCACAACATCTTCACTGGTACGAGACTGTCAACGGGTACTGGGACCAGGAACTCCCCATTAAACTTTTATCCAGAACAATTGAGGTACAATCACAGAGTATCAACAGATGCTCGTGTCATCCATGAAGCAAGGAAAAGCAGAAGTCAATGTGGTTAGTGACCAAACCACTGAGCTATACACGGCAATCATGCACCTACTAGATGAATATGACGTTACCATCGACAACGTCGAGCAGGTTGCTTGTGATGGTCTCTCTCGTCTCACCCTCTCGGTCGATATCTCCGATATCGGCTGTTCGAGAACCAAACTTTCCGAGGAACTCACCAACTGCTGTACTCC
>NZ_LOPV01000352.1 GCF_001469865.1 Haloferax profundi | reverse complement strand
ATGAATTTGCAACAGACGACGATCGTGCAGACGTAGAGGTCGTTATTGGAAATCACTCAGACCTTCAGCGATTTGCAGAACAGTACGGCGTACCATTTCATGATATTGGTGACGACGGTGGAAATCCTGACGAAGAGGCTCTGTTAAATTTACTCGACAGATACGACATCGACCTCGTCACTCTCGCTCGATATATTCAAATTCTCAGCCCTGAGGTAGTATTCCGTTATCCCGGTCGAATTATCAACGTTCATCCAAGCCTTCTGCCGGCGTTCCCGGGTGCTGCCGCGTATTCACAGGCCCTCAATGAGGGGGTTCGAATCACCGGTGTGACGGCTCACTACGTCACCCCCGATTTGGATCAGGGGCCAATCATCACCCAGCGGGCGTTCAATATCCCAAACGGTGCCTCGGAAGAGGTAGTACGAGACAAAGGACAACCTCTTGAAGCGGATGCCCTTGTCGACGCCCTGCATCTTCATCTGGATGGCAAACTCACGGTAGATGCAGAAACGGCGGAAGCCCGGGATACTGACAATCGACAACTCGGACTCCCAGATAAAATCGACTGGCTGAACCCGAATCACCCGACAGACAAGTCTACGTCCCGTGTTCGACAGCCCGTTCATCTCACGAAGAGGTAGTGAGAACGAGCTTCCGTATCGAGGCGATATGCTCAAGTGAAACTACAGGGACAGTAGATGTATGAAGCGAGCAATCGTGGATAGAGATATCACCCCCACAGACGAATTACTTGACGGTATCCCGGATTCATGGGATGTGTCAGTTGGAATCGATAGCGACCCAAAGGCAGTAGAAGATGAAATCAGCGACGCCAACGTCGCGTTCGTCACCTCCCGAGTCCCGCTCAGCCGATCAATTATCGAGCGAGCAGAGGAGCTCGAAATCATCGCGAAGCTTGGCACTGGCGTAGACAGTATCGACCGGACTGCAGCAGCAGAACGAGATATTCCAGTCACGCACACACCCGGATACAACGCGCTCTCAGTAGCTGAACACACGGTCTGTCTCATGCTCGCGACTTTGCATCGGCTCACGGAAGCTCGGAGTCTGATAAATGCGGGAGACTGGCGTGATGAATTCACACTGGCGACTCAACTGACTGGTTCGACGGTCGGAATCGTCGGCTTCGGAGACA
>NZ_LOPV01000351.1 GCF_001469865.1 Haloferax profundi | reverse complement strand
GAAACGAGTTGGGAGTCTTCTCTCTGGATTCAACGTAGAACTACTCACTCACGACCCATACGTGCCTGATATCGACACCGAACTCGTGGGGGGATCGATGACTTCCCTGCAAGAGTTATTGGAACGAAGTGACGTCGTTGCACTCAACGCTGAACTCACCGACGAAACACGTGGGCTCATCGGTGAAGAGGAACTCACACAGATGCAAGAGTCCGCATTCCTAGTCAATACCGCCCGCGGCCCAATTGTGGATGAAGAGGCACTCGTTGATGCGCTTCGTTCAAATTCAATTGCTGGAGCAGGACTAGATGTCTTTGCAACAGAACCACTGCGTCCAGACTCTGTCCTTCTCGATTTCGAGAACGTCGTCATTACACCACATACGTCTGCTGTGACGACTGACAGTCGAGTGAAGAGCATCAGACGACTTACGACCAACGTTACCAAGCTGCTGGCTGGTGAACACCTACCTAATAGGTACTTGGCCACACCGTCTCCGTAGTGCCCTGGCCCTGATTATTCTGTTGCCAGAGCAAAATTTATATCACTGGGATTAGAACCTGATATGCGTGATTGGTAAGATAGATCATATCGAGCTAGAAGTTAGCGACGCTGACGAAACTGCCGCGTTCCTCGAAAAACTCGGCTACGAACGGTACCG
>NZ_LOPV01000350.1 GCF_001469865.1 Haloferax profundi | reverse complement strand
CAGACCTTGGCTTGCTCTGCCAGCGCACCTGTGTCGGATCTCGGTACGATCTTCTTGCTCGTCTTTTCACGGGCTCTAGGTACCGCCGAGTTTCCCTATCTCACCATTCTTTCGCTTCGTGCCATTACGGCTTCCACGAAGTTCGGTGATTCGACGGGGCGAAGGCCCCGCTCGGTGTTTCCTAAAGCGTCGACTTTGAGTGCAAGAAGGTACTGGAATATTAACCAGTTTCCCTTTCATCTAATTCGAATTACGGTTAGACTTAGGATCGACTAACCCTCGGCTGATTAGCAGTGCCGAGGAACCCTTGCGCGTAAGGCCGTCGGGGTTCACACCCGACTCTCGCTGCTACTGAGACCATGATTTTCGTTGCTGTACGGTCCACACGAAGTCTCCCCCGTGCTTCCACCCATACAGTATGCCAACCTACGGAATCGTACTATGAGTACGCCGCCAGGTCTCG
>NZ_LOPV01000349.1 GCF_001469865.1 Haloferax profundi | reverse complement strand
GTCGGCGGCGACAGAGTGACGGGTGTCGCCTTCGGGAATCGAGGACCGCCCGGAGACGATACCGTCGTGGCTGGCCGCCGTGGGGACGGAGACGAACCCACATTCGAGACGGTCCGATGCCATCTTCGCCACGTCGATTGGTTTGCCGCCGCCGAGGGCGATGAGGTAGCCAGCGCCCATCTCACGGCCGATTTCGACGACGCGCTCGACAGACTCGAAACTCGCACGGTCCAGCGAGACGGACTCGATGCCGTCGAACTGCTCGCGAATACGGTCGCCAGCGATACGCTCGGGGGACGGACTCGTGACGAGCAACGGGTCACCGGAGAGGTACAACTCGGCGACTGCGTCGGCGAGTTGGTCGAGGACGCCGTGGCCGACGAGGACGTTCCGAGGAAGTTTGATCCACGTCGATTTGTCGAACATACGCAAGCATCGGCCACGGTGGTTCATAGTGTTTCTCGTCTCGGTGGCCTCGAACGTGCGACGGCGCGTGGGTGGCGGACGTGGTTAGACGAGTGTGTTGACCGCGTCCCAGAGGAACAACACGCCGAATCCGCCGAGGACGACAGCGCTGAGCGCGGCGACCACCGGCGCGAACGATTCGACTCGCTGTTCGGCGGCGACGAGGGCGGCGGGGAACCCGGTCACCCAGACGGCGATACCGCCGAAGAAACCGAGGATGAGCGCGGGACTTCCCGTCTGGACGATGAGGAGGTTCGAGAGCGACGCGCCGAGGTAGGGCGTGTGCGAGAGGACGTCGACAGTTCCAGTTTCGAGTAAGCCGACACCGATGGTGAGCCAAAAGAGAATCTGGTACGGATTCGTCAACGCGAGGACGAACGCCTTCGTGAACCCGGCACTGTCGGTGTCGGGGTCCGCGGCCTCACGAAACGTCGTCTGCATCTCCTTTGCCGCACCGTAGGCGAAGTAGAGCATGAGGACGCCGCCAGCACCGACCATCACGGCGCGAATCGTCGGGAACTGCTCGACGAAGGCGACGAGGCCGAGGGCGGCGAGGACGAAGAACAACGCGTCGGCACTCATCGCGCCGAGACCAGCGCGGGCCCCCGACGACCACCCCCGGACGACGCTCTCTTCGGCGATGACGGCGTTCATCGGTCCCGGCGGGGCGGCGAGGGCGAGGCCGAAGACCAACCCAGCACCGAGCGACGGGAGGACGGTAGACATCACCGCTTCTTGGCTCGAATCCGTGAAAAATGACGCGGATGCGGTGACTGCTGAACTGCGAGGTTAGAGGAGCGAGAGAACGACGTCGGAGACGCCTCCGACGAACGCCTCCCACGCGGAGAATCCGGTGAAGATGGCGACGGCCGTATCGAGGGCGAAGAACCCGAAGAGGGATGCCGCACCCAGGTACGCCTTCCGCGTGTCGAATCGGTCCGCGAAGCGATGGAAGAAGTACGCGTTGGCGATACTCACCGGGATGATTGCGAGCATCTCACCGGCCCAGATTGCGGGGTGAGCGCCGTACTGGACGGCGAGTCCGATGGTCACGAGTTGCGTCTTGTCTCCGAACTCCCCCGCGGCCATCATGGCAAAGATAGGGAAGAATCCGCCGAACCCGTGACTCGACAGTTCTCGACCGAACACGGTCGGCGTCGCGTCGAATCCGGCCAGTCCGCCGTCGGTCGCTGCGCCGCTTGGATTCTTCGATGGAGTCGCACGGTACAGAAGGACCGCGAAGAGTGCGAACAACACCGCGGTGAAGGCGTCGAGTGCGACCGGTGGCAACGCGTTCTTCAACGCCTGACCGAAGGCGATTTCGAGTGCCGTCCAGATGGCGAACGCCGACCCTGCCGCGGCGACGACGACGCTCGGGTCGTACCGCGTCGAGAGGCCGGCGATGATGAACTGAACTTTCTCACCGGGCAGCACCGCGAGTTGCGCGACGAGTGCGACGACGAGAATCTCAGTCCACCCAGTCATGCAGTCGACACACCCTCGTCTTCACACGATTCGTCCGGTTCACGGACGCGAATAGTCCGGGCGACGGACTCGGGGAGACTCTGTTCTCGCTCCGAGTCCGCGACGCGGACCGTGACCATGCCGAACGGTGCAACGTCGATTATCTCGATGGTGGTGCCGGGGACGACACCCGCCTCGGAGAGGTATTCCAACTCTTCGGGGTCGCGGTCGCTGACTCGGCAGACGACGATGACGTCACCCACTGTGTGGTCGGAGAGTGTCGAGAGACCAGACGAGTTCGGCGGAGTGAGGTCGGCGCTCGGAATCGGGTCGCCGTGCGGGTCGACTTCCGGGTCGCCGAGTGCGGCGGCGACGCGTCGCTCGAACTCTTCGCTGATGTGGTGTTCGAGTGCGTCTGCTTCCTCGTGGACCTCGCTCCACGAGTAGTCGAGGTGTTCGGTGAGGTACGCCTCCAAGAGGCGATGGTGACGGAGGACTTCGAGCGCGACGGTCTCACCTTCTTCGGTGAGTTCGACCCCTTTGTACTTCTCGCGTTCGAGCAGGCCGCGGTCTTCGAGTTTGCCGACCATGCTCGTCACCGTCGGCGGCGTCTTGCCGAGGTACTCCGCGATGGCGGAAGTAGAGACAGGGGGACCGTGTTCCATCTGGAGTGAGTAGATGGCCTTCAGATAATCTTCCATCACGTCGCTCAACATAGGTTGAATTAGACGTGTCTAAACCAAATATCTGGTGGATAAAATCAACGTTCGAGAGGCGGACTACTTCGGGGACAGAACGGGGTTCCGGTTAGATTCCCTGTCCCATCAGGTGACTCCGGAGGATGTCTGCGTTCTTCGTCCCGGACTCGGTGTTGACGACGACCACCGTGTCGTCTTCGTCGAACTCGTCAGACTGGTCCCACGCGGCGGCGAGGGCGACACCACCGGCGGCACCGACTTCGACGCCAGCGGTCTGCGCGGCTTTGACCGCCGATTCGAGGGCGTCGTCGTCGCCGACAGTGACCGCGACACCGTCGGATTCCTCGATTGCACGGAGTGCGAGTGACCCACCCGCCGGGTCAGGAATCTCCAGTTCGCCGACGATAGTGTCGGGGTGGTTCCACGCCTCGGTGTCGTCGTTTCCGACTTCCCACGCGGTAGCGATGGGGGAGCACCCGACCGACTGCGCAGCGACGAGTCGGGGGACGTCGTCGACGAGGCCGAGGTCAGACAGGTCGCGGAAGCCTTTGTAGACGCCGTAGACGAGTTCGCCCGTTGCCACGGGGACGACAACCCAGTCGGGGACCGACCAATCGAGACGCTCGGCAATCTCGTATGCGATGGTCTTCGCGCCGTCGTGTCGATACGGATTGTCGAACTCCTGTAGCGTGTACCAGTCGCTCTTGAGTTTCTCGTGGAGTGCCGAGAGCGCGGCGGGGTAGCGCCCGCCGACGACTTTCATCTGGCCGCCGTGGACGTTCACCATCGCCTTGTTCGGGAACGGCGTCCGCGAGGGGACGAATCCGTACGAGCGCACGTCGACGAGACCCGCGTACGACGCGGCGGACTGCGCACCGTTTCCGGGTGACGCGTGAGCGACGACTTCTGCCCCTGCTTCGCGTGCCGCCGTCGCAGCGAGCGAGAACCCTCGGTCGAGGAACGTCCCGGTCGGGTTGCGTCCCTCGTCCTTGATGAGTAACGACCCGACACCCGCTTCGTCGCCGAGTGCCGAGGCTTCGACGAGCGGCGTCGCACCCTCGTTCGCCGTCACGGGGTCGTCGAACGGGAGGAGTTCGCGGTAGCGCCACATCGTGTCGAAGGGGCGTTCGGCGAGCGTCTCCGCGTCCCACTCGACGCTGTCGAGGTCGTACGTCGGGTCGAGCGGCGCGTCCGCGTCGCTCGGTCCGGTCACGTCGGCGTCGTACTCGTCACCAGTCTCCGTACACACCAGCCCAGAGAACGTGTCGGAAGTCTGCATAGGCGGCCCTTTCGGGGGGAGGAACTAAGCCCTTCCCGTCGGGCGATGGCTTCCACCCGCAGGGGCTTTGTGTCACCCGTCCGAGGAACCGTGTATGGACGATAGCCACATCGTTGTCGTCGGTGCGGGACTCGCGGGTCTCGTCACCGCGCGACGCCTCGCCGCCGATGGAGCCGACGTGACCGTCATCGAACGACGGAACGACGTCGGCGGTCGAGTCCGAACCAGAACGAAGGAAGGGTTCACACTCGACCGTGGGTTCCAGGTACTGTTCACCGGCTATCCCGCGGTCCGGCGTGAACTCGACCTCTCGGCACTCGACCTGCGCGAGTTTGCGCCCGGCGCGACTATCTGCCGGCCGAGTCGCCGCTCGGTCCTCTCTGACCCCCTCCGCGACATCGGCGGTCTGTTCGACTCGCTCCGAAACCCCGAGGTGACGACGAGCGACAAACTTCGGACACTGGCGCTCAGACAGGACGTTGGGACGCGCGACGAGACCGAGATATTCGCCTCACCCGACCAGAGCATCCGGTCGTACCTCCGCGACTGGGGCTTTTCGGAAGACTACATCGACCACTTCGTCGCTCCGTTCTACGGCGGCATCACGCTCGACCGGTCGCTGTCGTCCTCGAAGCGCGTCTTCGAGTACACGTTCAAGATGCTCTCTGCGGGGAGTACCGCCGTCCCGAAAGACGGGATGCAGGCGATACCCGAACAACTCGCCGACGTCGCCCGCGACGAGGGCGCGACGATTCGCCTCGGCGAACGGGTCGAGTCGCTTCAGAGCGACGAGAACGGCGCAGTCGTCACGACGGGGCGCGAATCGGTCGAAGCCGACGCCGTCGTCGTCGCAACCGACCCGAAGGAGGCGCGGCGCTTGACCGATGTCGAGTCGATTCCGACCGACGCGCACGGCTGTGTGACCCAATACTACACGCTTCCGACGGGGAGTGGCCTCGACGCGGGGAAGCGAATCATGCTCAACGCCGCGAATCCGGACCCCAATACGGTTGCCCCGCTCTCGACTGTCGCGCCCGAGTACGCACCCGCGGGCAAGGAACTCCTGAGTGCGACGTTCCTCGGGGCCGCCGCCCGAGACGAGTCAGAAGAAGTCCTCTTCGAGAAGACGTTGCGGACGCTCGAAGCGTGGTACCCCGACCGCTACTTCACCGACCTCGAACTACTCCACACCGACTACATCTCCTTCGCCCAGTTCGCCCAGCCCCCGGGTATCCACGACTCGCTCCCGGCACACCGCGATGCACCTGGTCGGACCTACCTCGCCGGCGACTACACGGCGTGGTCGTCGATTCAGGGCGCGATGCGGAGTGGTCGAGAGGCCGCGGACGCGGTGCGTACTGACCTATCGGACTAGTCTTCAGTCGTTCGAGGACGTGACGCCACCGCCCGTCTCTACTTCTGACGCCGGTCGAACGTCCTCGAACGAGAGCCCGCCTGTCGGCAGTGGTTTCGACGAGAGACGCTCCGCGCCGTAGCGGTAGACCAGAATCCCGGCGAGTAACCACGCCGCGGCGGCGAGACTCGCCTCCGAGGGCAGGATTCCACCACCAGTGACGCCCGCCGCCAGATAGACCGAGATGCCGTTCCACGTCGTGTGGAACGCGATTGGGACGAGGACGCGCCCACCTGACTCGTTGTACAACCACGTCGTGATGACGCTGATTGCGATGACTCCGAGCAGGTAGAACACGAACGACGTGCCGGCCTGCGAACTTCCGGGCATGGCGAACAGCGGGATGTGCCACGCCGCCCAGACGACACCGATGACGAGCGAGGCGCGGAACGCGCCGAGTCGTCGCTGGAGGACGGGGAGGCCGTACCCTCTCCATCCGGGTTCTTCGAGGCCGCCTCGGATAAACGACGAGAGCAGTACCGCCCCGAGCAACCCGGGCGGTCCGAGGGCCGCGACGTCGAACGACCATCCGGTTGCGACGGTGAGTACGAGCGTCGCACCGAACAGGACGACGGGCACGGCGATGGCAGCGACCCAGACGAGGGGCGACGTTCGGACGCTCACCAACTGCCGACCCCACGACCGGATGTCACCAGTGGCCGCCGCGAGGACGATTGCTGCGAGGAACGGCCCGAACCCACCCGTGAGGACGAGCAACGAGACGTACGTCGGCGGGTCGCCACCCCTGACGAGGAGCGTCGCCGGAATCCACCAGACCCACGTGAGGAGGTACGTCAGTCCGAGGAAACTGACGAAACGATGCGTTCGTATCCAGTCTGCGAGCGAGGACATCACAGGTGAAGATACCACTGCAGTGAACATATCCACCAGACGCACTTCTCGGCGTGTGGGAAGCAGACTGGCTGTGGGGCACAGACTGGTCGTGAGAAGCAGGCGACCACCCGGGCAGCCCTCGTGCTGAGGTTTATCTCAGAGGAGGCGACGAAGTTTCCCCAGTGGCGGAAAGGTGAGTGTCTCGCCTGCGTCGGCGTCGCGCACGAGTGGCCGGAAGACGCTCGCGTCGCCGACGAGCGGCGAGTCGAAGTCCGACCCTCGCATCTGGTTGACGACGACACCCGGTGCGAGGCGGGTGAACGCCGGCAGCATCAGCACGTCTGCCCGCCGGTACGCCTCGGGGCCGTAGAGGACGCACGGCCGGCGGCGGCCTTCGATAGTGAGGGTGGGGTGGTCGTGGCCGACGACGTGGAAGCGCGCCTCACCGTCGGGGTGGCGGTGCCCGTGCGAGACGAGCGTTCCATCGGCGAGTCGGTACTCGTCGTGAACGGGACCCGACCACGACTCGGCGAGCATCGTATCGTGGTTCCCAGCGACGAACACCGGGTCGGAACCGGCGTCGATGCAGACGTCTGCGAGCGTTTCGAGCGCGGAGACGTGGCGCTCCGAAACCCGGTCGAATCGGTGGAGCACGTCACCTGCGAACACGACTTCACAGGGGTCGAACTCGTCGCAGAGGACGGTCAGTCGGTCCGCGAGGTCCGCCTGCTCGCCCAGCGGGAAGTCGACGTTCGAGGCGTCCGCGCGGCCGATGTGGAGGTCAGAGAGAACGAGTGCGTCCGCTTCAGAGAGGTAGACGGACCGGTCGCGGACGGCGACGCTCTGCACGGGAGAAGACAGGGCCGACGACGACAAAATACCACCGAGCCGTCGTCGCGTGTCGCGGACCACAGAGCGAGGGTCTTTTTACGAGTTGCGTCCTTCGCTCGTGGTATGAGCGGCGCCCTCGACGACAAGCGTACCGCGACCCGCTTTCGTATCCTCGCCGAGATTGCCGACCGTCAACCGGCCGTGAGTCAAGGCGAGATAGCCGAGGCAGTCGGCGTGACGAGTCAAGCGGTCTCGGAGTACATCCGCGAACTCGTCGACGACGGACTGGTGGACAAAGAGGGTCGGTCGCGCTACCGCGTGACCAAAGAGGGCGTCGATTGGCTCTTTCAGGAGGCCCGTGCGCTCCAGCGGTTCGCCGAACACGTCACCGACGACGTACTGGAGAGCGTCAACGAAGACGCAGCAATCGTCACCGACGACGTCTCGGCAGGCGAGACGGTGACGCTCTCACTCCGCGACGGCCTCCTGTACGCCACACCCGGAGGCGACGGGCCAGCAATCGGTGTCTCGACGACCGATGCAGACGCCGGCGAGGACGCCAGCGTCACCGGATTCGAGGGCGTCATCGAGATGGAACCGGGGTCCGTTCGCGTCCTCCAGATTCCACCAGCACGACTCGGAGGGAGTGGCGACGTCGACGTGACAGCACTCGCAGACGCCTGTGCCGAGGCGGATATCGTCGTCGCCAGCGGCGTCGAGGCAGTCGTCGCCTCCCGCACGGCAGACGTGGACCTCGAGACGTGGTTCGCCCCAGGCGAAGTCGCCGCCGACGCCGCCGCTCGCGGGTTAGACGCGGTAGTCGTCGCCAGTACAGACGCGGCCGGACGTGTGACGGACGCACTCCGCGATGCTGGCGTCTTGTTCGAAGTGACCGAACCGTAGCCAGGGTTCGCCCGTGAACGGGCCATACCGTCGCTATTCGTCGGCGTGTTCGCGTGCCATCGTGTACGCCTCACGTAACCTGCGGAATCCCTCTCTGTCGCCGCCGTGGTCTGGGTGAACGTCTTTGACTTGCGACCGATAAGCGTCGCGAACGGCGTCGGAAGAGGCGTCTGCCGAGAGACCCAATCTGTCGAACGCTTCCGAGATAGGGTCGTCGACGTCGGCCAGTTCGGGTTCGATGTCGGCCACGTCGAAGGGGAGGCGGCGGCCGAGCTGCCTCCCCGGCATCTCGTGTTCACACAGGACGGCGAAGACACCCGTTCGTTCGAGGCGGAAGAACGCCTGCGCGTCGAACGTGATAGCGACGTCTCGCTCGGGGAGGTAGAACGCTACCGTCTCGTCGTGAATCGTCCAGTCTTCGACGAATCGTTCGCCAATCGCGGTCAGGTAGTCTCTGATTTCGAGACGACGGCGGCCGACACCGTCCACTCGCGGGCCGTGAGAGACCTGTTGGTCGGGGAAGAGGCGGCCACCGACGACGAACACACCAGCGACGACGACGGAGGCGATTGCGCCCACAACGAGGCCGAGTACCAGCCACGAGGGGAGCAGAAATACCCACTCCGGAAGCACGCTAGAAGTCAAGTGACGAGCGACTAAGAACCCCTCGCTGCCCGCACCCCTTTGCCGATGGGCCGTCGACTCCTCGTATGCAACCGATACGGTTCGAGGAAGCGGACAGCACCGAGCGCACACAAATCGGAGAGGGTCTAACCCGCGTCGCCGTCGCCACCGACCGATTGGAGACGGGTCGTGCCGAGGGGAAGTACTTCCTCAGACACGACGATGGGTGTGCCGTCTGTGGCGAGGCAGTCGTCGCTGGCGAACCGTTCTACCTGGACCCAGAGACGAGTGAGATACTCTGCGAAAGTCACGGACAGGAGCGTCGTGAAGGCTGAAAGGTGACGAATTGCGATTCGCGCAACAATTTCATACTCGGGTTCGAGTGAGTTTTTATTCACTCATGTTCCGTTCGCAAACTTCTTTATTGGCCTGTGGGACCATACGAACACCACATGGCTGTAGTCTGGCTGGACGACGTACGGGCCGACGACCTCGACCTGGTCGGCGGCAAAGGCGCGTCGCTGGGCGAACTCACTGGTGCTGGACTTCCCGTCCCACCGGGGTTCGTCGTGACGGCGAGCACGTACCGAGCCTTCATCGAGGATGCGGGAATCGACGACGAACTCTTTTCTGCGGTGGAGGTCGACCACGAGGACTCTGCGGCACTCAAGCAGGCACACGAGACGGCCCACGACCTCATCATGGGCACGCCGATGCCCGAAGACGTTCGAGAGGAGATTCTCGACGCCTACCGGAGCATCGGCGACGGTGACGCCTTCGTCGCGGTTCGGTCCTCTGCAACTGCCGAAGACCTCCCGGACGCCTCGTTCGCGGGACAGCAAGAGACGTTCCTCAACGTCACCGAAGAGGAACTCTTAGAGAGCGTCAAGGCGTGTTGGGCCTCTCTGTTCTCCGAGCGCGCAATCTACTACCGCAACCGGAAGGGCTTCCCACACGACAAGGTCGATATCGCCGTCGTCGTCCAGCAGATGGTCGACTCCGAGAAGTCGGGCGTGATGTTCACGCGACACCCATCGACGGGTGAGAAGAAGGTCATCATCGAGGCCGCGTGGGGCCTCGGCGAGGCAGTCGTCTCCGGAACCGTCTCCCCCGACAACTACGTCGTGAACCGCGAGAGCGGCGACGTCGAGACGGCGACCATCGCGGACAAGAAGACGATGTGCGTCCGCGACGAAGAGACGGGCCAGACCGTCGACCGCGAGGTTCCGAACGAGAAACGCCACGACCGCGTTCTCACCGACCAAGAAGTCGCTCGACTCCTCGAACTCGGCGAACTGGTCGAAGACCACTACGAGACCCCACAAGACGTGGAGTGGGCCGTCTACGACGGCGAGGTGTACATGCTCCAGTCGCGCCCGATTACGACAATCTCCGAAGGCGCCAACGGTGACGAAGGTGCGAACGAAGGTTCTCGCTCCGACGGTGTGAGCGACGACGTACTCATGCGTGGCCTCGGTGCCAGCCCCGGAATCGCGTCAGGTCGCGCCCGCATCGTGACGAAACTCGACCACCTCGACCAGGTGGCCGAAGGCGACATCATCGTCACCGAGATGACGATGCCCGACATGGTGCCCGCGATGAAGCGCGCCGCCGGTATCGT
>NZ_LOPV01000348.1 GCF_001469865.1 Haloferax profundi | reverse complement strand
CATCAGGCGACAAACCACCCCCTGGCACGATGACGTGCACATGCGGGTGGTGGGTCATCGCCGAGCCCCAGGTATGCAGCACGCTGGTCATGCCGATCCGCGCGCCGAGATGCTTCGGATCGGCGGCGATGGTCAGCAATGTCTGGGCCGAGGCCTTGAACAGCAGACCATAGACCGCCGCCTTGTTGTGATACGCGATATCCGCAATCGGCGCAGGCAGCGTAAACACCACGTGGAAGT
>NZ_LOPV01000347.1 GCF_001469865.1 Haloferax profundi | reverse complement strand
CGAGGCAGCAGCACGAGCATCGCTCTCTGAGTACGACGTTGTCCGAATGGAGTCACCGCAACCAAATCTCTTGAGTCAACTAGGCCTGGAAACAGATGGAACACCCGCGACTGCCGCAGCGGGGAACACCCAGACAACATTCGACTACCGAGGCGTCGACACAGTTCAGTACCTAATGCTCCACGGGTCAGTCGAAGGCCCACAAACGGAGGTGAATCTCAATGAAACTCAGTAATCTCTTCGGGCCTCTCACAGCATTCGCTTTCGCAGTGCTGCTTGTAGTTGGTGCAACTGCCGGCGTCGCCGTTGTCGTCGACGATTCATCGAATAGCCCGACTCAATCGAACGCACAGCCGTTCCAAACAGAATCACTACTTCCAGAGCCAGTCTCTGCAGAGGGAACTGTCACGCCGCCAGAGACGACGACACAGAAGACCGTCGTCGTCGACCTGAGTCACGGTAACGACGTGAGCAGGACCGATATCCAACCGTTAGTTAGTGCTCTCGTTAGTGCTGGTCACGAAGTACGCTTCTTCGCTGGTTCATCGTCAAGTTTCGGAATGTCTGGGAGTGCTGGCTCCGAGTTGAATACAACGCTCGGTGAGGCGGACGCATTCGTCATCGTTAACCCAGCGTCCTCGTACAGTACTGAGGAAGTCGATGGCATTGAGGCGTTTGCAGACGCGGGCGGACGAGTGCTTCTCCTCGCCGACACACCAACCCAGTCAGGAGGCTCGACGGCAGTAATTCCGGGTCTCTCCGGAAGTACAACGCAATCTGCGAGCGGACAACCAACAAATGTCGCCGGCCGATTCGGTATCACATTCGGGGCGGGCTACCTGTATGATATGACGGAGAACGCGAACAACTTCCAGTACGTCTACGGGTCTGCCTCAAGTGATGACGACATTGCTACTGGAAGTCAACAAACAGTATTCCGCGAGGCAGTACCTCTCGTGACGAGAAGTGAAGTAACAACTGTTCTCGCGGCTGACGACGTCAGACGATCGTCAACCCGAAAGAATGG
>NZ_LOPV01000346.1 GCF_001469865.1 Haloferax profundi | reverse complement strand
ACGCACGCTGTCGTCGCCCGAAATGAAAATGTCGTTGCAGTGGGTGACACGTGGTTCCTTTCGCCTGAGGCAGCGACTCTTGCTGACAACGAACAGCTCGTTGGTAACATTGCGTCGTTCCTTGTCACCGGGGACAAGACTCCTGGCGTACCGTCGACACAGACAACCACCGCTACGGCCCCTTCATTCGGAGGGTCCCAAGGTA
>NZ_LOPV01000345.1 GCF_001469865.1 Haloferax profundi | reverse complement strand
GGTGCTGTGACAGTACCGACATCGGCGACGACGGACACCCCAGGTAACGCGACGACCACGGCTGGATGACATCCTCCTCGCCGTAAACCGCGAGGGTTCCTCCCGCTTGGGGATTGCTTACTGACCAACGGAGGCAACTTGCGAGTTCGTATGCTCCTGTTGTGAACTGAGCGTGGTGGCTCTGACCCGGTTTGGTCGTCCCACTTGAGGCATACAGGCCGTGCTATCGACCGTGTTGCACAGCTTGTATTCAGTTCACGAGAAAACTGTGCATTTAGCAAACAGCAGCCGTTAGCTACAAAATCAGAGACATGTATAACTGGAGTGTGATAGATTATATTGTTCTGTTAATCGGAATTATTGCCATAGTTGGGTTGCTATGGGTCCTCAGCTCAGTGGCCATCAGCGGTGGTGGTAGCGGGGACGC
>NZ_LOPV01000344.1 GCF_001469865.1 Haloferax profundi | reverse complement strand
TAGCCTCAACGCCGACGTGAACGTGACCGCTCAAGACAGGGGTCCACGCGAGTGTTCCATGGGTCACCCGATCAGTAGTCGTTTACAGGCAATCATTGGATGTGACAACCTCTCCATCCTATACACTATACCTGACAGAATAGATCGGTTTGAACAAAGCAACTGAGGACTATTCTCGAACAAGCTCTCCCGTCACTGAGTGAAGAAAGTCTCCCAGCGGATGCCAACACCAAAAGCAGTTCTTATGTGTTGTTTCTCTGTCCATTCTCTTATGCGATGGTTCCCGCTTGCACGCAGTGAATTTCGGACAGTCCTCACCTCCAAGGGGCCGTGGATACTCGCCGTTCTCGTCGTCCTCTGGGGATTCCGACCAACGTACGCAGGGTGGGACGCAGTCGGGCGTAACATCACCACCGGGTACGTACAAATCGGTGCTAGTCTGTTGCTCCCGATTGGTGCTCTCCTCCTGTCGTATCAGTCCCTTATTGGTGAACGAACGAGGGGCAGTATCAAATTCCTTCTTGGGATGCCGCTAACGCGAACTCAGATACTGTTCGGGAAAGCAACGGGGCGCTTTCTCGGTATCGGCGCGGCGATAGTCGCTGCAGTTCTCGTACTC
>NZ_LOPV01000343.1 GCF_001469865.1 Haloferax profundi | reverse complement strand
CTCTTCGAACACGGCGTTTTCTCCGTGCTGCCGTTTCTCGGAACGCTCATCGTGACACTGTTGCTTGGTGCTACGATGGTTTCCCTTGGGATGTTTGTCTCAACGATTACTCGCTGGACCGTCACTGCCGCGACAGCTGTATTCGCGTACTTCCTCGTGACGCTGTTTTGGAGCAGTATCGTCACATCGGTCTATACTAATCTCACTGGAGTTCCGGTCAATCCGTACGACGCTCCGGCAAGCGGCCCACTGTTTTTCGCGCTTCGGTTGACACCCGATGGGGCCTACAACGTCCTGACGAACTGGCTCCTCGGCGTTGGGAACTCAGCTGAGCTGTTCCACATCGTCTACACCAAACTCGCACCAGGGGTCTCCGTGAACGCTTTCGTGGTCGAAGCAGCGTTCAGCGGGTCGGGACCGTGGTATCTCCACCCAGCACTGAGTTTAGCTACCCTATTCGTCTGGTTGGTGGTCCCGTTGGGTCTCGCTCGTTGGGTGTTTGCTCGAGGTGATGCACTGTGAGCGATGCCGAGCTCGCAATCGAGGCCGGCGCGCTGACCAAGCAATACGGTGAAGTTCGTGCCGTCGATAATCTTGACCTCACAGTCGAAAGCGGGGAAGTGTACGGATTTCTCGGACCGAACGGAGCCGGGAAATCAACGACTATCGGATTGCTACTCGACTACCTCCGACCAACGTCTGGGACAGTTCGCGTGCTTGAACGTGATCCACTGGATGACGTCGTCGAGATACACGACCGAGTTGGTATCCTCCCGGACCGGTTTGGCCTCTATGACGGGCGCTCTGCGCGCCAACACGTTTCGTTCGTCGCAGC
>NZ_LOPV01000342.1 GCF_001469865.1 Haloferax profundi | reverse complement strand
ATGACGACCCCGAAGCAGTCCTCGAACGCGTCGGACTCGAAGATGCTGTCGACGACAATGCCAGTGACTTCTCGCGTGGGATGGAACAACGGTTGGCGCTTGCGATGGCTCTCGTCGGCGAGCCGGAGCTACTCATCTTAGACGAGCCGTTCAGCGGGCTTGACCCACATGGAGTCCGTCGCGTGCGGCAAATCGTTCACAAGGAGAACGAACGAGGTGCGACAGTGTTTTTCTCCAGTCACGTCCTCGGTCAGGTCGAACTCGTCTGCGACCGGGTGGGTATCCTCCACGAGGGGAAGCTCATTGCCGAGGGGACAGTGGGTGCGCTCCGAGACCGTACAGAATTGCCAGGTGATGCGTCGATAGAGGATGTGTTCGTCGAACTCACGGACACCAACATCGTCGGTGGAGGTGAATCGAAATGAAGCGTCGAACTTACCTGGCAACGAGTATGCTGTCAATTGCCGGTCTTTCCGGATGTCTCGGGGACACCGAGTACAGAGTCACTGAGGCAGAAGTCAATGCCTCTTTGAGACCACTCTATATGTCTGTGCAACTCGCGGTTGCTGACGTTACAATCGAGCATCCTGCTGCACTTATGCTCTCGCTGGAAAACAACGGAGATGTGCCGGTTCGAATCCGCAGCTACGGCGTCTGGCCGTTCGGTGTACTAGCGCTCGCTCCATCGTCGACGCGTGACGAAAACGCGTGGAAAACAACCTTGTTTTCCCCGTCATATGATTCGACCAAC
>NZ_LOPV01000341.1 GCF_001469865.1 Haloferax profundi | reverse complement strand
GTCGAGGTCGACCGAGGCGGTTCGTCGATATCAATGGACGGGACACCAATAGAGAGGACACTCGACTCTGGTGAGAAAGTCAGAAGACGATACGAACTCCATGGAGAGGACCTCCCTCGTGCAGGGACATATGGAATCGTCGAGAATTTCGAAGGAAGGGTGTCAGGGTACTCAACTGCCGACGGTTGGACGTCGCTTGATTACCGTAGCCGTCTTACTATCGAGAAGAAGGAGCTGTTACCGCTGTAGTGAAATAACGAAGCCGAGCGCCGCCTTCAAATACCGAATTCTGCGTCGCGCTCTACAACAGTGTATCCTTGAACTTCGAGTGCTTCGTTGCGGTACCTATCTGCGACAATCTGTTGTGGGACGCGTCGCAGTCCAAAGCGTCGGTTCGATGTATACTCCACATCGACGATGCTCGCGTCGTTGGTGTGCCTAATTGTCGCCGTGTACGTTGCCCACGGTTGGTCATTCGCGCTGATATCCAACTTCACCCGCTGATTGCTGTTTGGTGTCGTCTCTATCTGCCTGTGAACGGTCATGGAATCCGAGCGTAACCCGAAGAGATACGACATACGATACGTCACTGAGTCATCCCCTGTGGTTATCTCATCAGCGATTCCCCACTGAAATGCGAGTACTGGTGGTGTTGGACTGGTGAACGCTTCGACGACCGACTCCGGTGTGTCGTCAGTTCGGAGGTGGACCGTCCCGTGTGACTGGACAACTGGTGCACGTGCGGTTACGACTAAGAGTCCGCCTACGACTAATGCTGGTAACAGCGACGTCGCGAGAAAGGTGCCAAGGAAGAGAGACACGACCAGCAAGACAACGAGCGCACTCACTGGGCGTTCCCGTCTGAGGTACTGCTTCGCGACAGCAACAGCTCCTTGTGGCCGTTCGGTGTCGTTCAGAGAGGGCATTGAGAAATCCTCTTCCCGCTAGTCAATTAGTTCTGTTGGGAACCGTAAGACGTGAATGTATGTTGATTTCGTCCGTCTCGTGGTCACCTTGACGAGGCCTATGGACCTTGTCGGTCAAGGTGATCCTCGAGCGCCGCGATGATTGCCTCGTCGTCGTCGAAGAGGTCGTAGCGCCGGCATCGAACGTCGACCACGGGATGAGCCGACGTGGGACGAACCATCGCCCCTCTCTGCGCTGTTCCAGTCCCGCCGATGTCGCTCGATACGTGCGCTTGGAAGCCAATGATCTGAGCCCGATGACGAGTACCATCCCGAAAGGTAAGACGGGAGTTACCGCCCTCCACCCCAGTTGCCAGAAAGCCAGGCCAGCAAGAAGGCCAACGACCGCGAGGGCGCCAGTCATGAACTTGAGCCGGGCGCGGTGTGGCCACGCTGCCGCCCACTCGACGAGGACGTCGGTGTCGTCGACCGTCGCGTTAGCTAGTCGTGTACGGGCCATGAGAACGAGGTGGCTGCCCAGTGACGTGGCAACGATCCCGAGGAAGAAGCCGATGAAGCTAACGAGAGTGGTAGTGCTGGCCGCTTGGAGGTCCGTGACGGCAAACGCAACGAACAGAAAGGAGTCAAAGAGGTATACTCCCATCGGGATGATGCCGACAGCGGGGACGAGAACCGCAACCCAGGTTGAGTCGAACCACCCAACGAGATCACCCTGTCGGATAACTCGTCGCGCGACTACGGCGGTGAGGACTGCCCCTACGACCCCAAGCGAACCGACAGCGACTGACCAACTCGTCAGCTCTATCTCTTGTACCACGACGAGTACCAGTGCTGGCGAGAGCAGCGCGGCGACGTAGAGCCCGGCCACGAGACCGAAACGACTGTCCAGTCGCTCTGGTGTCCGGAACAGTCCACGACTGGAGCGAACCTGCATGCGAAAATTTCTCTTTCGACTGTCAATATAGGCTTCGGTGGCTCTGTTGAAACGTCGAGCTACGAGGCGGTTCACCAGACTTTGAGTTCGTAGACAAGCACGTATCCAACGAAGATGGAGAAGGCGATACTCGACAGGATAACCCACTGACCACTCCGGTACGAAACGGAATTTGCGATAACCCCGACCGGCACGATAACAATCGAAAGTGCGATGAAAGAGATGAGACCCCACTTCAATTCATTCAGGTACACGAATGATTCACCTAAGTACAGACTTTGAGCGAGAAACAAAGTAGTCTTTGCTGCAGATGCGTGCTGGATTCAGTACAGCTTCAGCGAGATAGCAACGTCTGGGGATTTCAACGAGACCGAAGAGACAAATTGGGGATATAGCCAGGTGAAAAACTACGTGACATGGGTGGTCACGTGTTGCCAACCCTATTACACGTGAGGGCGAAGATTACAGTTGTATCGTTGTAAATGAAGCTCGACAAACCAAAAGAGCATCTCTCGATACTGTGATTGTATTCCGGGCACGGCCACGTATTGCCAACCAGTATCTCTTTACCAGTCGAATATATATCACAAATATGGCAGCCCTCCAATCATTCGGGACAGCGATCGGTGCAGTCAAACGGAACCCGATTCTGTTTGTCATCGCCGCAACGTTCAGCCTCCTTCAGCTTCCTGGGCTTGTAGCCCAATCTGTGAGTCCGTTGCTCGGGAGTTTCGTGTCGCTCGGTTTTAGTGGAATTATGATCTTCATCATGCCCTTCTTCTTCGGTGGGGTCATCGGCATGGCCAACGAGGCAATTGGTGGCCATACCTCGTTCGAGACGCTCATTCGCGAAGGGAAATCTCACTACGTGTCCTTACTCGTCATCTACTTCGGTCTGTTCGCACTGAATCTCGTGTTCGGATTTATCGGTGTGTTCACGGCAGCATTCGGTGGTGCATTTATTCTGAGTAGTGGTGCACAACCGAGTCTCGCCACGATTGCAGTCATCGGTGTGATTGTGTTGGCAATTGTGCTAGTCTACTTAGTGGTCGTGTTTTTCTCACAGTTCTTCGGCCACGCCATCGTCATCGACGACTTGGGTGCTGTCGATGGGCTCAAGCGAAGTGTGTCGTGTGTGCGGAACAATCTCTTGTCCGTCTTCGGCTACACGATCCTCGTCACCATCGGTGGCGGTGTTTTCGGCATCATCGGTGGATTATTTTCGCTCCTCACCTCGCCAACGTTCCAAAATCAAGGTGCTAGCATGACCGGAACAGGTGCGGCCTCGCCTGCGACGTCTCTCCCTGTGAATGTACCGTCAATCGGTATCGTTGGAATAGTCGGGTTTGCCGTTGTTTTAGTGGTATTCAGCGGGATCTTCGGTGGATTCTTTGCGGCCTACTCAACAGCGTTCTACCGCTCGATTCGACCAGCACAGATGAATTGACTCATTTCAATCTGGAGTTTTGTGACCCCGTTACGATTCCCAGACAGAGCTAATTTGAACAGCATGTACTGAACCGAACTCACCACTAGGTTGATTTACCCGCCGACATATTCGACACGTGATGCCCTCCACGCCATTATTCGCCCCTGATGAGTTTTT
>NZ_LOPV01000340.1 GCF_001469865.1 Haloferax profundi | reverse complement strand
ACCGACGAAGGGGGCATGACCTCCCACGCGGCTATCGTCTCGCGCGAACTCGGCGTGCCGGCAGTCGTCGGCACCGGCGACGCAACCTCGACCATCGACGACGGCGACATCGTCACCATCGACGGCGACAAGGGGACCATCCGCGAGGGTGAAGAACCCGAAGAGAAACAGCGCCAACCGGTCGAAGAGGCACGACCCAAGACCCCCGTCAAGCCGATGACGGCGACGGAGGTCAAAGTCAACGTCTCCATCCCCGAAGCGGCCGAACGCGCCGCCGCGACGGGTGCCGACGGCGTCGGCCTCCTCCGCATCGAACACATGGTGCTGACGCTCGGCAAGACGCCAGAGCGATACATCGAGCAGAACGGCGAACGCGCCTACGTCGACGAAATCGTCTCCGGCGTCCGCGAAGTCGCCGAAGAGTTCTACCCGCGTCCGGTCCGCGTCCGCACGCTCGACGCACCCACCGACGAGTTCCGCCAACTCGAAGGCGGCGAGAACGAACCGCGCGAACACAACCCGATGCTCGGGTACCGCGGCATCCGCCGTGGCCTCGACAACCCGAACATCTTCCGCCTCGAACTGCAGGCGTTCCGCCGTCTGTTCGACATGGGGTACGACAACATCGAAGTCATGTTCCCCCTCGTCAACGACGCCGAAGACGTGCTTCGCGCGAAAGAGCACATGATAGAAGCGGGTATCGACCCGGACAAGCGCGAATGGGGTGTCATGATAGAGACGCCTGCCGCCGCGCTCTCGATTCGCGAACTCGCCGACGCAGGCATCGACTTCGCCTCCTTCGGAACGAACGACCTGACGCAGTACACGCTCGCCGTCGACCGGAACAACGAGCACGTCGCCGGCATCTACGACGAACTCCACCCGGCGGTGCTCAAACTCATCGGCGACACCATCGAGGCGTGCCGTGAGGTCGGTGTGAAGACGAGCATCTGTGGGCAGGCCGGGTCCAAGCCCAAGATGGTCCAGTTCCTCGTCGACAAGGGTGTCAGTTCCATCTCGGCGAACATCGACGCCGTCCGCGACGTCCAACACGAGGTCAAGCGCGTCGAACAGCGCCTGCTCCTCGACTCGGTTCGCTGACGGACGCTCCGTCCAGCCTTCGACGTCCTCTCGTTTTCGTCACACGACGCCCAGACGCTGAGCGTCTGTTCCGTGGTGCCGAATCCATTTATTCTGCCGTCGAGACGCCCGACGAGCCCCGTCTTTTTCTTCCCAGCACACGTCTCTCTAGTGAGAGGTTCGTGATTCATCCATGTCCACCGCCGTCGATACACCCTCCACGCCACAACCGACGACAGTCGCCCGCATTCGGGCGGTAATCGTCGCACTCGCCATCGTCGCCGCCGCCATCCTCCTCGGTGTCGTCCTCACAATCGCCGCGTTCGTCCCCGTCGTCGCACTCGGTGTCCAGTTCGACCCGTCGGGGTCGCTGTTCCTCGTCGCCTCACTGATACCCTCGCAACTCGCGTTCGCAATCGTCGGTGTGCTCGTCGTGGTTGTGCTCCTCGGTGGAGTCTCGGTCCGTGTTCCCACGCGAGACGACGTGAAGTGGGTCGGCATCGGTCTCGTCGCGAGTTTCACCGCCGTCGGATTGCTCGTCGTCGCGTCGACCATCGTCGACCTCAGTCCGATACAATCGGTCGTCGGTGAGGCGGGGAGCGTCGACCCAACCATCTTCGTCGTGCTCGCACTCTTGTCCATCTTCGTCATCGCACCCGCCGAAGAGGTCCTCTTCCGCGGTGCCGTCCAGGGGCGATTGCGCGAGACGTTCGGCCCTGCTGCCGGTATCGGCCTCGCCAGTGCGATATTCGCGTCGCTCCACGCGTTCAACTTCGTCGGTGGCGGGTGGATTATTCTGGTCCCGTTGTCGGCGCTCTTCCTCGTCGGCGCGGTGTTCGGGTACGTCTACGAGCGAACGCAGAACCTCGCCGTCCCCATCGTCGTCCACGGACTGTACAACGCGACGCTGTTTCTCTCGTCGTTCGTCGTCGGGTGAGCAGGGCTCGCCGCACTGTCTGGTGATTTCTCGGGGGCGGGTGGCTCTTTTGCGGGTGCGCTGACACTGCGCAAAGGAGCGGAACCGATATACTGGGTGTGGTTATAGAGTGAGGCATGCAGCGCGCGGCACCGCAAACGTTCGACCGCGTTCTCTCTTCGATGTGTACCCAACCGCACCCGGCCGCCCGTGAGGCCGCGTCGCGATTCATCGCCACCAATCCGGGCGACCCTGCGACCTACCAAGCGGTCGCTGCACTCGAAGAAGACGCACTCTCGTACCTCGGCGAGATTACTGGGCTTGCGACCCCTCACGGCTACGTCGCCAGCGGCGGCACAGAGGCCAACATCCAGGCAATCCGGGCCGCGCGAAACCACGCCCGGGACGACGACCCGAACGTCGTCGCCCCCGAGAGCGTTCACTTCAGTTTCCAGAAGGCCGCCGACGTACTCGACGTCGAGTTGCGCATCGTCCCCGTCGACGCCGACTATCGGGCGAACGTCGCGGCAGTCCGCGAGGCAGTCGACGACCACACGATTCTCGTCGCTGGCGTCGCCGGCACCACCGAGTTCGGCCGTGTCGACCCGATTCCAGCACTGACCGAAATCGCCCACGACGCGGGTGCGCTGATGCACGTCGATGCCGCGTGGGGTGGGTTCATCCTCCCCTTTACCGACCACGAGTGGTCGTTCGCCCACGCCCCCATCGACTCGATGACCATCGACCCGCACAAGTACGGACAGGCAGTCGTCCCCGCGGGCGGCCTCCTCTTCCGTGACAAGGAAGTCGTGGACGCACTGGCGGTCGACACGCCGTACCTCGAATCGACGTCGCAGGCGACACTCACCGGCACGCGAAGTGGTGCGGGCGTGGCCTCCGCCGCCGCCGCGATGCGCGAGTTGTGGCCCCACGGCTACCGTGAGGAGTACGAGACGCAACAAGCGAACGCCGAGTGGTTGTATCAAGAACTCGTCGCCCGCGGGTACGACGCCGTCGAACCCGAACTCCCACTCGTCGCCGCGCGCCTCCCCGACGCTGAGTTCGAGTCTCTCCGTGACCTCGGGTGGCGCATCTCTCGGACCGCGAGCGGCGAACTCCGCGTCGTCTGTATGCCCCACGTCTCTCGGGAGTCGCTTCGGGCGTTCCTCTCCGACCTCGACGACGTGTCCAGCGGCCCAGCACGGAACTGACGGGCGACTGGATTTCTCGACGGGAAACGTGACTATCACCGATAACGGACGGTTCAGCGAACGATAGCGTCGCTTCCGAAACCTGAAGGCTTACATTCGATTGGTTGTGAGTGTCTGGTGTGACCCTCCCCGCGCTCGTCTCGCTCGCTGACCTCACGTTGGGCATCTACCCCGACTTCTCGTGGCTCACCTCGCTCGTCGAGACGGCTACCGGGTGGTTCGGCCTCGCGATTATCTTCGCGTACTCGTTCCTCATCGCCTTCGCCCTCCCCGGCGTGAGCGAAATCGTCCTCTTTGCTCCCCTCAACCTCGGCCTGCCATACAACGTGAAACTGGCACTCATCATCGCCGTCAGCGGTGCCGGAAAGGCCGCTGGGAGCGTCTTCGCGTTCCACATCGGCCACGAGACGAAGGAGTCGGGATACGTCGAAAAAGCGCTCGCCCGCCTCCCGGTCGACGTGATGGGGTGGACCGAGCGAAAGGCGATTCACATCGCTCAGAAGTGGGGCTACGCTGGCCTCGCGGCGGCGCTCTGTGTCCCGGGGTTCCCGGACACGCTGTCGATTTACGCGTTCGCAGTCCTCGAAGACGACTACCTCAAGTTCGCTGCGGCCACGTTC
Organism: Haloferax profundi; assembly: GCF_001469865.1. Lineage (GTDB taxonomy): Archaea > Halobacteriota > Halobacteria > Halobacteriales > Haloferacaceae > Haloferax > Haloferax profundi. The sequence goes on along the minus strand of NZ_LOPV01000340.1, from coordinate 3,669 downwards.
GTCGGGTCGGCCGGCCGACTCATCGTGACACTCGTCGGCATCGAGGCCGCTGTCGCCTTCCTCTGAGCGCGGGTCGACGTCGCTCGTTCGTCACTCCCCCGGAATCTGAGAACCAGAAGCGCTGGTTATCGGTTCCTGCCGCGTACTAGTATCATGGCATACAGACGCATCTCCAACCAGGTCGTCGTCGGGGGCGCTATCGTCCTCGTCGGCCTCGTACTGCTCGCGAACAGCACCGGCGTCTACGACACGACCGGACTGCTTCGGTACGTCCCGTCGCTGTTCGTCCTCGTCGGTATCTACGCACTCGTCGCCAGTGGGTTCCGAAACGTCGGTGGACCACTCGTCCTCATCGCCATCGCCGGGGCGTGGCAAGCGGTCGCCCTCGACCTCGTGACGGGGTCGCAAATCCTGTCGTTCTGGCCGGTCCTCCTCATCATCCTCGGTCTCTCGGTCGCACTCGGGCGGGTTCGCTCGTCCGTCGAACCGATTACCGGTGACCGCGTGGACATCGTCGCCATCTTCGGCGGGCGCAACGCACGGGCCACGACTACTCGCTTCACCGGCGGGGCTATCACGACCCTGTTCGGTGCCGCCGAGGTCGACCTCCGCGACGTGGTCGACGTCGAAGAGACCGCTCGAATCAACGTCACGTCGATTTTCGGCGGCGTCGACATCACCGTCCCACGCGACTGGAACGTCCGAATAGACGTGCTCCCGGTCTTCGGAGGCGCCGAAGACGAACGCCCACGCCGCGAACTCGAACACGAGACGGTGGACCTCGTCGTCTCCGGATTCTGCGCCTTCGGCGGCGTCAGCATCAAAGATTGAGCGCCTCCAGTGAGGCGCGTCTTTTATATTTCTCCTCGCTCTTGTCTGCGATGTGATTGCGACGGGTCTCCCCGACAACATGCGCATGCGTACTCTCTTTTAGCCACGGGTGGACCCGTTGTCGGCCTTCGTCGCGGTAACGCGCGACGACGCCGAACCCGGTGAACCCCGGGCTGTTTCCGCATCGACCGACAGACGCATCCGTACCGGCGGGCTTTAGGCCCGCATCCGAGATACACGACACATATGAGTCACGAGGAATTCCCCACAGAGAACCCAGCGGTGGTGACGTGCGGGTTGCCCTACGCGAACGGTGACCTGCACATCGGCCACCTCAGAACGTACGTCGGCGGCGACATCTACAGTCGCTCGCTGCGAAAACTCGGCCAAGAGACCGCCTTCGTCAGCGGGTCGGACATGCACGGCACGCCCGTCGCCGTCAACGCCGAGAAAGAAGGTGTCACGCCCGAGGAGTTCGCGCTTCGCCACCACGAGAAGTACGAAGCGACGTTCCCCCGATTCGACATCGACTTCGACAACTACGGCCACACGCACGACGAGACGAACACCGAACTCACACAGGACATCGTCCGAACCCTCGAAGACGAGGGCTACGTCTACGAGAAAGAGATTCCCGTCGCGTACGACCCCGACGCGGACCAGTGGCTTCCCGACCGATTCGTCGAAGGTGCCTGTCCGTACTGCGGCGAACACGCCCGCGGCGACGAGTGTGACGAAGGCTGTGGCCGCCACCTCGAACCCGGCGAGATAGAAGACCCAACCTCGACGCTCACCGGCAACCCTGCGGAGTACCGCGAACGCCAGCACAAGTTCTTCGCCGTCTCCGACTTACAGGAGTACCTCCAGGAGTTCATCGACCGCCTCGAAGGGACGTCGAACGCGCAGAACCAACCGCGTGAGTGGATAGAAGGCGAACTCCAAGACTGGTGTATCACCCGCGACATGGACTGGGGAATCGACTACCCAGGTGACGAAGCAGACGACCTGGTCCTCTACGTCTGGGTCGACGCCCCCATCGAGTACATCTCTTCCACCAAACAGTACACCGAACGCGTCGGTGCCGACGTGTTCGACTGGGAACAGGCGTGGAAAGAGTCGGGCGACATCGTCCACATCATCGGCCGCGACATCATCCAGCACCACACCGTCTTCTGGCCGGCGATGCTCAAAGGAGCGGGCTACATCGAACCCCGCGCCGTCATGGCATCCGGCTTCATCACGCTCAACGGCAAGGGCTTCTCTACGTCGCGGAATCGCGCCGTCTGGGCCGACGAGTACCTCGACGAGGGCTTCCACCCCGACCTGCTCCGGTACTACCTCGCCACGAACGGCGGGTTCCAGCAGGACGTCGACTTCTCGTGGTCGAAGTTCCGTGAGCGTGTGAACAGCGAACTCGTCGGGACCGTCGGGAACTTCCTGTACCGCTCGATGCTCTTCGCGTACCGAAACTTCGAGGGCACCCCAGAGGCCGACGTGTCCGAGGAAGTCCGCGACCGGATTCAGGAGGCTATCGACGAGTTCGGTGCGGCTATCAACGACTACTCGATTCGGAAGTCCGGCAACGCCGCCGTCCGCCTCGCCCAGTTCGGCAACGAGTACATCCAGCGGAACGAACCGTGGAAACTCACCGACGAGGACCCCGAGGCGGCCGCACAGGTCATCCGCGACTGCGTCCAGATTGCGAAGGCCATCGCCGTCATCTTCCAACCCGTCGCGCCCGCCAAGATGCAGGCGCTCTGGGAGCAACTCGGAGAAGACGGTGAAGTCGCCGACACGCGCATCGAAGATGCACTGGAGACGCCGCCCGCGTCGTTCGGCGAACCCGAAGCGCTGTTCGAGAAGATAGAAGACGAACGCGTGGAGGAACTCAACGAGAAACTCGCCGAACGCGTCGCCGCGACGGAATCCGAAAGCGACGAGTCGGAGGAGGACGCCGACGAGAGTATGGCAGACGAATCCGACCTCGAACCCATCGCAGACGACCGCATCTCCTTCGAGGAGTTCCAGGAACTCGACCTCCGCGTGGGCGAGGTTCTGGACGCCGAAGGCATCGACGGTGCGGACAAACTCGCCAAACTGACCGTCGACATCGGCGTCGAAGAGCGCCAAATCGTCGCCGGTATCAAGCAACTCCACGACCTGTCGGACCTCCCCGGCAAGAAGGTCATCATCGTGGCCAACCTCGAGAAGGCCGAACTGTTCGGCACGGAGTCCAACGGGATGCTCCTCGCCGCCGGCGACCAGGCCGACCTGCTGACGACCTACGACGACGCGACGCCCGGCACGAAGGTCCAGTAAGGTCACCCGAATCCCCCCGATTTTTGCGTCGAATCCCGGTACAGTATCGCAGAGGCTATCCGTCCTGCTTGCCCAGCGTCGGCTATGGAACTCGGTGGACGAACCGTGGTTGGAATCGTGGTCGCACTCGTCGCCATCGTCGGCGTCGTCGCTGCCGTCACCGGTGGTGGGGCCGGAAGCCTGACCGTCGAGCGTGTAGACGAACTCCCCGAAGGCCAAGGTGCCGTCGCGTTCGCGAACCTCGACCCGGACCAGCGAGCAGTCTTCGAAGAGGCAGTCGAGACCGGAGAGGCAGTCCAGATACCGACCGAGTCCGCACGTAACGAATTCGTCGAACCCGGCTACGTCCGGTACGACGGTGGCATCTACAAGACGACTGTGACCTCGTAGCCCGTTCGAGACGGCCACCAGCAATCTCGTCTTTTCCTCGAAAGCCAGCATCGTATCGGAGTCACTATGAGCGATGACAGATGACCCCAGACTATGCGACTGGGCGTGTCACTCGCCGTCGTCCTCCTC
>NZ_LOPV01000339.1 GCF_001469865.1 Haloferax profundi | reverse complement strand
CACTCAACGGTCCCCGTCACTCGCTAGTGCTGCAATCATCTTACTTCTCACAGGTATCGTCGCCGTCGCGAGTGCCGCCCCCTACGTGGGCCAATTTACTCAGGTCGAGTTCTCAACCGGTCTGCTCGTGTTCTCAATTCTCTTCGGTGGGTTAATCGGTGCCGCTGGTGTCTGGACTGTATCAACGATTTTGGTGTATGTTCTATCCGCAGTTGCCGGTGGGTCTGGACCACTCACTCGGATCGCGGCGAACATCGGATGGGCATCGTTGCCCCTCTTGATGGTGAATACGATTACGACACTCACAATCTGGAGTCTCTCGTATTTCGGTACTCTTCCGAGGATCTCACTGACCCAGATGCAGTTTCCCCAATGGTTGCTTCTGTTCAATACCCTCATCGGTGTCATCGGCTACCTCTGGATTGGGTACCTTCTCACCTACGCAATCCACGACGCTCGAAACCTTGTGGTTCGACGTTCGGCTGTCATCGCCGGAATTGTCGTTGTCATCCCCGTCCTCAACGCCGCTGTGAATCTCTTGTGAGAGTTTCGTCGATTGTTGCAACCTCATACTCAAATCTCGACACAC
>NZ_LOPV01000338.1 GCF_001469865.1 Haloferax profundi | reverse complement strand
AGAAACGCGCAATCCACGCAGAGTACACGCTGCAGTCCGCCTATCGGTGCTCTGATGAGCAATAAACCGTCATGAGATATTTATCTAGAGAATGTGTGTACCCAAACATGAACCCACGGTGGATTGCAGTCGCTAGCCTCTCACAAGCCCTTCTACTTTTGATATTTATCTTCAATTACCTGGAAGGGGACTCTACATTATTGATCACGGCTATCGGTAGCGCCACTAGTATTGCTGGTGCTGCGTCATTCGCAATCGCCTATCGACGACAAAAGTCGGGAGACTCACCGTGGAGGACTTCCCATTAACCAAACCTATCGAATGTACTCCAAAATCTCATGGCTTGTTGAAGTAATCCCTTCACATCGAATTCAGCCAGCCCACTCAGTTCTTTAGATTCAAGTAACGCAGCTGAGAACTATTCTGTGTGAGTATACTCTTTCAGCTCACAGGGGTTGTAATTGCGATACTCGGAGTTGCATATATCGCCAAACCAAGGCAGATATACCACTTCGGTCTTGATTTCTTACGCGACCCCCAATCGGAGCCGTCTGAGCCCTCTGACATAATCATCTGGCTATACCGATTCATTGGGGTTTGTCTCGTCATCATCGGCGTGTCATACATCTCTTGAGCGATTATTGAGTTCTTTTCCGATCTAACAGAGGTTTAGTAGGGCGGGATAGAACTAATCGACTCTGTTGAAACCCCAGTCGCTGATAGTTTGTCGGAAGTGTGCTGAATACAGAGCGCGAGTCGGTCACTGATGATTCTGTGGCTGGCAAGTAGACGGAGTAGTAATAGAGAAAAGATTTAGCGACGGTTTATCTGCACGGAAGTGAGCGTAATTACTGCCCAGATGACCGCGAATATATTTACTCCAACTCCGAACAGGTAGTAAGGATTAGTGAAATCAGGACTGTTGAGGAGCATAAACAGCGCAAACCCCGCTCCCATCAAGATGATAACTACGCCCCGAACACTCGGATTATACGCTTCTTCCAGATAGTCCCGAACGGCCCCAAACATGACAGTAGAGTGCACACATACTCATATACTGTTTGTGGTCTGTGAAATCTGAGACCCTATCTCAATTCGAAATTTGGTTGAACAGTTTCTAACGCATGTTCGCACCACGGCTATTTCGGTGGAAATCTACTGGAATGAAGTACAATCGATTGCTGAATGCACCCTCTGTATTCAGCACGCTGATTCTGACAGCGTTCGGTGAGGTTCCAGCTGCTGCGGTGAATAGAACCCCCAAGTAAATCAGTGGCGTTGACTCACCGGATCCGTCGAAGCTCAGATGTATCCTTTTCGATGAAGATACAGTTCCTGTATCTCACTAAGATGGCTGTAAACTAGAAAACTAGTCCTCGATATCGTACGAATAATCAAGATTCACACGTAGCCAGTGAAGTGCAGATACTACGTTCTTCCCCTGCTCCCCAGAAGGCAGTTCAATTTGATCTGGTGGAGTAGCTGCTTCGGGATCGAAAACCCGCCAGATTGTTCGACGAGCTAGCGATTCCGCAGACGAGGATC
>NZ_LOPV01000337.1 GCF_001469865.1 Haloferax profundi | reverse complement strand
TGTTGTAGTCGCTCCAAATCATACCCAACATAAGCATCCGTTCCGGTGTGCCGGTAGAGAGTGTTCCAATCTAGCTTGTACTCTGTTGCTTCAGTTGTCCACGAGACGAGCCCATCGGCTGGCACAACAGCCGAGCCTCTCGCTTGTTCCAGCGCCTCGTTCAGTTTTTGTATCAACCCGTCATATTCTGTGGCGTTTATCTCTCGGATGTGAGTTTCGTGTGGAACTGAGCGGTACACCCACGATCGCCCGTTTAGAATCGAAAATTCGGTTAAGTGGAACGTGCGATCAGTCCATGCATCGGAGTCACCTGCAGGAATTTCAAGTAATGACTCAGCGAGAGAGCGATTT
>NZ_LOPV01000336.1 GCF_001469865.1 Haloferax profundi | reverse complement strand
CGACACCTGATACTCCTGATCAGATCCAATCAGGGTTCGCTCCGATTCTGGAACCCGTATGAATTCGTTTTGGACAGTCTTGAATTGACTGTGCTTTGGGTCAAGACAGAGGTGGAAGCTAGTGCCATACTCCAACAGAATCGCTATGACTTGGTTCTCAACGGTTACCCCTCCGACTTCGTCCCAATCTTTAACTCCAGAAAGATTCCGAGTAACGAGCCTGTGTGTCGGGTCAACAGCGTGGACTCGATCAGAGAACATTGCTACTCAATCACCAATCCTGTTGGACGAGGTTCGTTGCTGTGGAGGAGGGGCATAGGAGAACCAAGTCTACTGCGCCGGTGAAAATATATTCTCTGGTGATTTGTACAAATTTGCTAGCAGGTCGATAAGCAAGGCTGACCAGGACACCCTCCTGAGTGTTGCACACCGCTACTGACAGTAACTAGGCGGTTTTCTG
>NZ_LOPV01000335.1 GCF_001469865.1 Haloferax profundi | reverse complement strand
TGCTGAATAGAGTGCGCGAATCGGTCACTCGTAAGTCGTCAACTGTAACGAAAACGAATCGGTAGAGTGGTGTCTTGTATCTAACACAGCGCCGAACATTCATATAGTATCGACTATCCCTCCGACGGGCGAGTCGCGGTCAAAGGGCTTTAATTCAGTATCCGCTTATTTCACACAGAATGGGGCCCACTCAGGCTAATTCCGGCAAACGCCGAACGATTGTAGGAGTGATTGTCCACAGCTTAGCCCTGTTATTCGGTATCTTTGGGGCTGGCCCAGTCTACCTACTGTCGAATAGTGACTTCTCCAAATCGAATGCCAAGAATGCCCTGAATTGGCAACTATTTTATATACTCAGTGTCGTCGTGCTGTTCGCCGTGGCATTCTTAATTGATGTCAATATCGTTGGGTTCGTCGCGCTCTCTCTCATTTTCGTGATTACCGCACTCGACCTGGGGTTCTGCCTCTATGCGACTTATAAGGCACTACGTGGGACGGCGTGGGACTATCCGCTTGCGCCCTCGTTTGTCTGACTCGGTCCGGTTTTCACAACGACGGACCCACGCTCTACCTTTACCGGTCAGTCCGTCCTTTTGGTAACAGAACGATGGGTGGCTGACTGCTGAATACAGCCTCTATCTGTGTCACAACGCTTCTGATGGTGTTCGGTGAGGTTTCCGAGTCCATGCTGAACTCAAGACGCAAGTGAGTC
>NZ_LOPV01000334.1 GCF_001469865.1 Haloferax profundi | reverse complement strand
TAATGGCCATTTTACACAGATTGAATATATGGGAACAGAAGCAGGTCGGACATCCCTCACATACCTCACTGCCGGTGGGAAGATGTTCGTGTTAGTGCTTGTGGTAACGTTGGCCTTTCGGGAGGTCTTCTTTGCCAACGCACTGCTTTACGATATTCAACGCTCACTTCCAATAGCAGTAGGCAGTGGCTTTGCTTGGGGCGCAAGGTTGTGGTACGACTCGACGAGAACGTAGACAACACCGTCCTGTTCTCACTACATACTCTGTCTGTGTCAGGCCGCATTTGATAGGACTTAGGGAGGTTTCTGCGGTCGTGCTGGATACAGGGAACGTGTCGCCTCTGAATGTTGGTTTTCAAAGCGCTTAATCAACGGCCTCGAATGTATTCACCAATCGTGTAGAGACCCACGGAAAGGAGTCCACCAGCGAAGAAAGAAATAATCGGGTCTGATGGGAGGTCAACTAACCAGTTGAGAATAACTAGGAGAACTGCATACCCACCAATAACTGCGAAACGTCCACGCACTCCAATTTGTCGGGACCACTCACCGACACGCTGTCCGAATGTAGACGAGGCAACAGGCCCAGTCGCCAGATAGCCTGTTGTGATTCCGATTGCAAACCATAGCAGGGAGAATTGCTCTACTTGAGAGCCATAATACCCCGCGTACAGAACGGCTAAAACAGCAAAGAACAGTGAAATGCGAGTTGGAGTTGACGACTGCTCTACTGGGTTCGATGTTGATTCGGAGGGCATTGAATACAGTCTACATACGGATACAACCCTGTCAACAATGTATCTGTCTCTCGACGGTGAGTTCTACGGACTATATTGACAAATACCTCCTCTAAGTCTTGCACACTTTTTTGACAGCGTTCGGTGAGGTTTCTGAGGCCGTGCTAAATACAGGCGCAAGTCGGTCGCAGGACTCACTCGTCTTCAATCTCATATACCGATGTACGGTTGAATATTAATACAGTCAGACACGTAGTTAGGCTATGGCACGTGGTATCTTGGATTGGTTCACCGCATTTTTCGGAGGTGACGAGCAGGAAGATAGTGATGAGGCGGAGAAGTCTCGGTTTCTCCCCTCTGTACTTGATTCATCAGTACGGTACGCGCACGGGCAAAACAACCCTGATGGTGAGCGCGAAATCGCTAAAATCAACAGAGAAGCCCAACGGCGTGAGGGCCAACTCCGCCGAAAATAGAACCGAAATACAGATACTTGCCAACCGTTCACTGCTTAGGGAACAAAACGAGTGGTTTACCGTTGCTGAACTTACCCGCTGAATGTTGCACGGTACTTCTGACAGTGATTGTCGAGCTTTCTGTAGTCATGCTGAATACAGTGCGCGAATCAGCCATCGGGGGGAAGTTTAATTTCCACAACAACTCACTCAACGATATGGCGGATACCCTCACAGAACTCTCCCAGCGGAACGAAGCGTTCTGGATTGGTTTGGCCCTCTTCCTTCTCGGGGTAATTACTCCCGAGACCCTCCTCCTCGGAGGAATTGAACTTTCACGGGCTCTCATCTGGGTTGGTGGTGGGATTCTCATGGTCAGGGTTCTCGTTGGAATATACCGAATCCTGAGAATGACGGTTGAGGCAGGAGTATTTGGCTATCGTGAAGGGAAACAGAACGACCGATAGACCTTCTTTCTGTGTCACGCCTCTACAGACAGTTTTCGGTGAGGTTTCTATGGTCGTTCTGAACTCAGGCGCGAATAGCCCAAGAGATTCAGTCAGCTCCGACGGTAGATACAGAGGAAGAACCGAGAGATTCACATCACATACAAATAGTGTGGTTATATGACCGAACGTATCGAGAGACTTCTCGCTGTTCTGATCATCCTGATGGCCCTGTTGGTAGTTGCTCAAACGACAGTTGTCCCACGAAACCGATTACTGAGTACGATAGGCATCGTTTTGGGAACTATCGCTGTCGTGTACGGACTTACCGAATTTCTGAAAACGTTCTAACTCGCCGTCTAAATCGATACGCTCGCAGTCGTACTGCTCGGCTGTTTAAGGTAATTCGGGCTGGACCGAACGCGGTTATCGTGCTAACTACATCCTCTGTCTGTGTCATGTCATACTTATCAAAATCTGGGAACTTCAACAAGACCTTAGTTCTGTAAACATCCTCAACAGAGTCGCCCGGCAGAGACTTGTACGAGGAAGATGAATTTCGACAAATGTCCGATACGAGACAGTCCAATCCTCCGTTCGGACTAGTGATCCGTACTCTCGCTATTGTGGTCCTCATTATTCTTCTTGCAGTCGGTCTCCTCGCCGACGGCCGTATGCAGGTCATAGCGCTCGCACTCATGTGTGTCTGGCTCCTGTTTGGCTTTCTGCTGCTAGGCGTAGGTCAAGCCCACAAGACGGGTCACCTCTTACATCACGTAGTGTTCACCGCTGTCCTCCTCATCGGGAGCGTCGCCGCAAACATGGTTTGGGAGGTCGCAAAGGGAGTAGTACCGTCCACGGTCACAGTTGTTCTCAGCCTTGGCACTTGGATAGTGACTTTGTGGCTCGGAAGTCGCCTTGTCTATGGTGGTCCATTCGACCACGTCCGTGACCGCATTCACGGGGCAAACAAGTGACCCGCTACTCATTGGGAGCACGGGCGTGCCCAGTTAGAGAGTGTTCAAAAGCCCTGTCTCACTAAGAAGATCGAAGTCACGGTGAGAACGAGCAGA
>NZ_LOPV01000333.1 GCF_001469865.1 Haloferax profundi | reverse complement strand
GGACGGGCCAAATGAACATCGCGTAGAGTGGAACCACTCCAATGAAGAGTGCAGTAACGGCGAATCGACCCCACACCCAGCGAGTAGAATTTGTTTGTGCTTCGCCTTGGATCGAAACGTTGTGACGCTGGAGGAACTCTCGAAATTCCGATTCTTTGTCTGGAGGAATCAGAAACGAACTCGGTTTGACGCTGAACGTTCTCTTGTAAAATAACCGGACCATCGGCTGGCCAGCAAGTGAGAGAAATCGGGCGGATTCTACGTCTTCGAGCGGGACGGTTGCTTCCTGGTCACTCCGGAAGAGGGTAGGGTCGCCCATGTGGAACGTGGTCTCGATGGATTCGTCATCTTGCTCGAATTCGATT
>NZ_LOPV01000332.1 GCF_001469865.1 Haloferax profundi | reverse complement strand
GTATTGATGTACCGCTCAGACATCTGGACGAGAAACATCATCATGCCAGCACAGAAGAGATTGTACGACTCGATGAGGCCGTCATCGAAGAATAGGACTCCAGCGAAAAGAACCGCAGGGACGACGGCGAACATTGACCACCACAACACACGGCCGAAGTCAGCAACGTTGAACCAGAGGCGATGAGGGAGCCTTTCAAAACCACTCAGATTCGTTGTCCACGTTGTCACTGACGGCTTCTGACCTTCGACGTCGTGTTCATCACTTTGGAGGGCGGACATCTCTGA
>NZ_LOPV01000331.1 GCF_001469865.1 Haloferax profundi | reverse complement strand
TCTACTGAAATATTCTCGGATATCCCGAAATGCGTAGTTTGCTACCCAGCCAAACTTCTCGACAGCGACTGTGTCGCTCAGACCGTCCCAACGGAACGTTTCCGGTCAAGGAGATAGGAAGCGGCGACGAGCCAGCACACACCGAGGAAACTGAGGGCCTCAACGGGAGCGTTCCATGCGTTAAACTCGGCTACGTAATACCCAATCATGAATGCGGCGAAAGGTGCGCCGACGTACGCGGCAACGTTTGGAATCCACGGTGAATTACTCTCATGTAGCTGTTCTGCGTCCTTGTACACTGCAACGAGCAGAAGTGCTGCTGCGATATACGTGCTCAACACCAATACTATTGCAAAGAGTATGCTGACGATACTTTGTGGGTTGATAGAAAAGTAACAGCCTGCAGCCACAGGCAGGAGTAAGACGTAGAGAACCACGTATTTCGGCCATTTTGAGTTGCCCGTTCCCCGCCAGTCGCCACTCGTCGTATCCTTCACTTCGGCCCGCCACGACCGCACAGCAGCAAGTCGATCCCCGATAAAGGCAGCCACACGCACAAAGAACACAACGATAGCAACTCCGATAACGATCGCGATGGGAGTTCCAACCACGGTGAAGACCGTTGCTCTCAGGGAAGACGCGCTTAGGGTCGAGACCATGGTGGCGAGGTATACGATGACGAGTCCAATGGAAGCAACAAGCCCAGTTCGTGTACTTGCTTGGCTTCGACTCGTTGGTCGATCGTAGTAGAGGTACCCGACGAGCAAACCAGCGACGACGAACGCACCACCAGAGACGGTTCCACCAGCAACTAACGACTCGTCAGCCACTGTTCGCCACGATAGTAGCACGGTGAGTAGTGCCGACACGAGCCCAATGGCTGTGGCTAGCCGAAGCTCCGGCTCAGTCAGCGCTCGGTAGATGCGTGTGTGGAGGGGCATTTTTTGAATAGATTACTATCTGGAAGCATCAAGAGTCTTGTCAGGGAAGTCCAAAAAATAGCCTTTCAGTTGATTGGATTCGACTTCTCGATGTGCACGTGTGTACACGCAGGTATAGAACGCGCTGCCTGCTCGGCTCCAGTACGACAAGAAAGCATCAACTCACCGAAGGAACTTTTTAAACTCGCGTACCGGTTTCGAACATGCGATTCCGCCCTCCCTCCGTAGATTCATAAGGTGGACTTCGATTCGTGCGACACGACCTCCGTATTCTAGAGTTAAGCGTGGTAGGAACAGGTGTGTGACAGATATACAAGGAGAGAGTGAACGATTTTCTTCGTTCAGATGCATTCTGAACATTGAATTGACTCGTAGGTCCTCTACGCCGACACCGGCGACGCCACTGTCTTGTCACCGAACTCGATGCACACTCGGAACTGGATTGACTGTATCCCCGGTTTGAGAACCGACGCAAAATGTATATCACTGAAGTTTATGTGGAATGGCCACAAAATAGGATTCTGTAATGACAATCCCCGAACACAATCCCTCCACACAGGTAGACGATGTCTCCCAGGAAATCGGATGACACCAGTCGATCACTTGGACTGTGGGTCCTTGTGGCGGCACTTGTGCTCTCAGCTGCGGCACTACCGGTACTGTCAGACTCGGCAAGCGCGGCAGACGCACACATCGGAATCAAAGATATAAACGTCTCGACGAAGGACCCCGCCCCCGGCCAACAGACGACGATTCGGACCACGATACAAAACGGGGAGAACAGTCCTAGTATCGTCGAAGTCACCGATGTCTACGTCCGTCGTCCGAAGAGTTCGGAAGACCTCGCGCGTGTCGAAGACGTCGGCACAGTCACTATCGGTGGGGAAATGACGGTTCCATTGACAGTCTCCTTCGAGGAACCAGGAACGAAGAATCTCCGAGTCATCGTCGCTGGGAGACAGAGCGATGGGTCCTACACCACCGTCCGGTACCCGTTGACGGTCGACGTGACCGAACCGAAGCATCCCCAACTCGAACTCACGACGGAGAAGGCAGTCGTAGGAGCGACTCGGTCTGTGAACGTCACTGTCGCGAACGGTCTCGAACGCGACATTCGTCAGGTCCGTGTCGTCCCGTCCGCGCCGGGCGTGAACTTCAGTGTCGACGAACGTGTGAAAGCCCGCCTGCGATCGGAGAACACTAGCACGTTCAGCTTCCCTGCTCGCGTTACCGAAGCAGGGACGTACCCGGTGAACGTCACACTCTACTACTCGGATAG
>NZ_LOPV01000330.1 GCF_001469865.1 Haloferax profundi | reverse complement strand
CAGGTCACTCGAACGTACCAGACTCAGTTCGAGGCACCGTCGAACCCCGGAGAAATCGTCTTGACCGACGTGCAAGCCACCCAACGCAGCGGTTCCGTTGAGATATCAGCGACCGCCGGAAACGTTGGTTCGAGTGCCGTCGAAGGTGTTGTCGTCTCGGTGCCCGGTTCCCAGCGCGTGGACCAGAGCACCTACTTCGTCGGGAGCATCGACGGGAGCGACTTCTCGTCGTTCACGCTCAATTCAGACGTCTCTGGCAACGTCTCTACCGTCCCGGTCGAGGTGCGATACAGTATCGGTGGCGTCGAGCGGTCGTTCACGAGGGAGGTCAGTGTCGACCGCAGCACCGTGAGCCAGCAGTCGACTGGTAGTGGTGGTCTCCCGCTTCTTCCAGTCGGAGCGGTCGCCGCAGTTGCACTCGTTAGCATCGTTGGCTACCTCTGGTGGAGATGAGGAGTCGTGACACCGGACATCCCCGCCTCCGACGAGACAGCGCGGACAGATACAAACGACGACAGCACACCGAACCAGATGGCCTCTAGTACCGACGTGATAATTCGCGGTGAGGACGTCGTAAAGGAGTATCAAACCGGAAACCAAACGGTTCGAGCGTTGAAAGGAATCGACTTCGAGATTGGACCGTCCGACTTCGTCGCCATCGTCGGCCCGTCTGGTAGTGGGAAGTCGACACTGCTTAACCTTCTGGGGCTACTCGACGTTCCGACCAACGGCACGGTTTTACTCCGTGGTTCGGACGTCTCGACGTTCACCGATGGCGACCGAACAGAAAAGCGCAAGCGGACGATTGGGTTCGTCTTTCAGAGCTTCTATCTAATCCCGACCCTGACGGCCTTGGAAAACGTCGAAATGCCGAGGATGCTCGATAAGACTCCCGTCGAGACACGCGAGCGTGCGACGACGCTGCTTCGTCGAGTCGGTCTCGGTGACCGACTGGATCACTATCCGGACGAACTCTCCGGTGGACAGAAACAACGGGTCGCCATTGCTCGAGCGTTGATAAACGACCCCGAGATTCTCCTCGCAGACGAACCGACAGGGAACCTCGACAGAGACACCGGCGACCGGATTCTCACATTGTTCGACGAACTACGTGCCGAAGAAGACGTCGCCGTCGTCACGGTCACGCACGATGCGTACGTCGCAGACGAAGCTGACCGTGTGGTCGACCTCGTGGACGGTGTCGTGAAGACAGAAGACGAGCGTGGACGAGATGCGGGGAAGAAACAATGATTGCGGGTGTCTCGACGCAGTCTGGTCTCGTCGACTACGCTGCCATCCCGAAGCGAGTTACTCGTCGATATCTAATGAGTGGTGGTCGTTCGTGAACCGACTCCGCCGCATCGTCGCGCAGTTCCCAACTCTCGTGTTGGCACGGCGGAACCTGTCGCGGGCAACTGCCCGATCTACCCTCGCCGTCGTCGCAGTCGTCATTGGTGTCGTCGCCATCGGAACGATTGGGACGGGAGGAGAGGCGTTCAAACAAGACCAACTGGATGCGTACGAAGGGTTCGGCGGAACCGCGACTGTCGACCCTGTGTTTTACCCTGACGAAAACGAGACTGCCGGTCGTCACTTCGACGACGGTGATATCGACCGGATGCGACAGGCATCGGGAAGCGCAACGGTCCTCCCCGTCGTACAGCGGTGGGATGCGGTGGTACAGACACCCTCCGGTGAGGCCATCGTCACGGCGCAGATACAGGGGCTCGGAAATCCTGGGTCGTTCTACGATGCGCAGGCGGGGACCATCCCAGAAAACTGGCGAGAGAGCGTCGTCGTTGGCTCTCGTATCGCGGAAAACAACGACATCCAGCCCGGCGACCAAGTAACGGTCACGGTGAACGGAAGCTTCGACCAGTCGTTCCGAGTCGCAGCAGTCCTCGAACCACAGGGGTTCGCTGACCAGTTGATGGCCGACCGCGCCGTGTTCGTTCCGCTCGCCCAGTTCGAAGACCCTGAATACGACCGTGTCATCGTCAGCGTCGATTCACGAACCGCCTCAATTGACGACGCCGCCCAAGGTATCGAATCAGAGTTCAACACAAGACGGCGAAACGTCGACGTCGAGAAGGTCCAAGAACAGCGAGAACAGTTCGAACAACTGTTCGGGACCATCAACCAGTTCCTCATCGGTGTGGGTTCGATATCCCTCCTCGTAGCCGCGGTCACAATCGCGAACACGATGCTGATGTCAGCGATAGAACGCGAGCGTGAAATTGGGGTGATGCGCGCGGTCGGCTACCCGAAGACTGCTGTCGTCAGCCTACTGGTCGCCGAGTCGGCCATCCTCGGTCTGATTGGCACCGCGATCGGTGTCCCGATAGCGCTCTTTCTTGGGATGGTGCTCAATCAATTACTCGTCGGTAGCCCACTTGCTTTCACGACGACCGGACTACAGTACGTCACAATTGGAGCAGTCTTCGGCATCGGCACGTCCATCCTCGCTGGGGTCTACCCCGCGTGGAAAGCAGCGAACAAACGGCCAGTGGAGGTACTGGGCTAATGCGACCGAGACACAACA
>NZ_LOPV01000329.1 GCF_001469865.1 Haloferax profundi | reverse complement strand
TGCAGGCTGTCTCGGCGGGAGCAACGGGACTGGCTACCTGACCGTCGAGCGTGTGGACGAACTCCCGCAAGGGGACGGTGCAGTCTCCTACGACAACCTCTCGCCGGAACAGAAAAGCGCGTTCCAGCGGGCGCTCGACGAAGACGGAAGCGTGACAATCCACAAAGGAACCGACCGAAACGAGTTCATCGAACCCGGCTACGTCCGATACGATGGCGGCATCTACCGGACGACTGTTTCGATTCCCTGACACCGTCGCACGTCCGTTCCCTGTCTGGCGATAGGCCCCCTCAACCGCGAGCACGAACTACACCGCTTCTGTCTCTCTCTCCCGGACCCAGACGGCGCCTCGGAGGAGAATTCCGAGTGAGACGACCACGAGCGCTCCGAGTGCGAATGGGTGCTCGTCGTCGAGGCCTGCGACGTTGCTCCCGACCGAGACGACTGACCCGGTCACGAGAAGAAGCACGGACGTCAACGACAGCGTGTCAGTCCCGCCCCGAAGTTCGTCGTAGACAGCCTTCGTGGCCGCGACGATGACAGCCACGACGGCGACACCGAGGGCGATAGGGACCACAGCGGACGGGTCGAGAGAGACCATACACCGCGAGTCAGCGTCTCGGGTGATGTATGTGTCGGTGAGAACGGATGTTTCGACGAGGTCGATACCTCGTCCCACTCAGCGGGCTACACCTTCTTCGGCGGCCTGAGCCGGTAGTAACGGCGGTTGAGGTTGTACATGTAGCCCTCGCGCATCGTCTTGAGCACCGCGTAGGTGATGGTCCCGAAGACGATGGGGAGCAGGAACGTCAGGTCGAACAGCAACCGGACGCTTATCGGGACGAGGTTCTGGATAGCGAGGATGCTGATGGTCATCGCGAAGACGACGCCTGCGACACCGACTGCCGCCCAGAACGGTTCTTCGACGGGACGCCGTGCGGACCCCTTGTTGAGGAAGGGGACGATGGCGATGAAGCCGACGACCACACCGTTTGCGAGCACACCATAGGTACGGTCGGCCATTATCTTCTGGCCGCCGAGGATGGCGAGTTCGGGGTTCAATGGGTCGAGTTTGAGCAGACCGAACGACCAGTAGAGGTACCAGTCGGGCAGGATAATCGCCGGGGTCTGACTCGGGTTCGCCGGCGGGCCGATGTGTGGCGGCATCGTCGCCGAGAGGAACAGAATCATCCCGACGAAGAACGAC
>NZ_LOPV01000328.1 GCF_001469865.1 Haloferax profundi | reverse complement strand
GCAGTGCGGCTAACTCGCTCTAGTGACTATTCGACGTGGGATGAGTCGAAACCGCCGAAACCACAGGAAACGATAGCCAAAGCGACGAAGGCGACCGAATCGAGGGGTGGCCATCAGTGAGTTGGCTCTACCGGATAGCGGGTCGGTTTCCGAGACTCGTCATCGCTCGCCGGAACATCTCTCGCGCGAAAGCCCGGTCGGTGCTCGCCGCCGCCTCCATCCTCATCGGGGTCGTTGCGATCGGTGCTATCGGAGCGGGGGGTGCGGCGTTCAAAC
>NZ_LOPV01000327.1 GCF_001469865.1 Haloferax profundi | reverse complement strand
CCCGCCGGTATCGTCGCGACCAACGGCGGCGACGTAAAACTCGTGGAGCGTGATGACAGCACCGAAACGGTGTCGGTTACGTATATCGAAGATCCGCGTGTAGCGTACCACGTGGCACGAGGGTCGGTGCCCGATGACTGGCGACGGAGTCTCGTCGTCTCGGACGAATTTGCGACCGACCGAAATCTTGGGCCGGGCGACCGGGTGACTCTCATCATAGAGGAAGAATCCGCCTCGGCTACAGTAGAGTCCGAGCGTACGTATCGCGTCGTTGCTGTGCTCGCAGAGACACAGTCTTTCGGCGCGAG
>NZ_LOPV01000326.1 GCF_001469865.1 Haloferax profundi | reverse complement strand
TGTACCTCCCACTCGAGGAGGCAGGGAGCCGACAGTACGACCAGGTCCGAATCACGACCCGTTCGACAGACAGAGCTGAATCCGTCGCAGAAGCTCTCCGTGAGCGATTCAACGACCGAAAGGACCGACTCCTGGTGCTCGAACTCACTTCACTCGTTCGACTGTTCAAAAGTATCGTGAACGGTATCAACACCTTCCTCGCCGGGCTCGGATCCATCTCGTTACTGGTCGCTGGTGTGTCGATAACTAACACAATGTTGATGGCGGTAATCAAACGCCGCGAAGAGATCGGTGTTCTACGAGCGGTCGGGTACACCAAAGTAGACATTATCCGGATTCTCCTCTTGGAAGCCGCGTTGTTGGGTGCGCTCGGCGCCGTAATCGGTATCGCGATTGCGATTGGAGTTGCGCTGATAGCGAACTCGATATTCCTCGGTGACCCGTTCGCGTTCACGCCGTCTGCACTCTCTTATCTCCTCGGTGCAGTGGCGTTCGGCATCGGGACGAGCCTCGTCGCTGGCGCATACCCGGCGTGGCGGGCGGCGAACGAACGACCAGTCGACGCCCTTCGTGGCTAAGTCAATGACCCAGCTGAAATTTCTCCGTGTCGCGATAAGTACACAGAAGACACTATCCACCCGATGCACGCGTTCGTCTGCGAATTACCATACGTCGACTGTGAGGTGGTAATCCAAGAGAAAATACTGAACGGTGTGCAGTCTCAACAGCGTCCAGTCTACTTCGACGGGTCGAGAGTCGACTTGTGTCGAAGTGAACTGGTCGCTGTGATGCATACACACTCTGTCTGTGTCACGCCAATCCTGTCTGAGGTTGAGGGTCTCAACAACCTCTATTCGGGTAATGGGCACCATATGCCCGCCTATTTCCCCATTTGGTTGTACTCGGAGAAATTCTTGATTCGCACAATCGCTTAAGTAGCAGCATTTAAAACACAATATAATGTCCCAAGAAGCCCGCCTCAATTCTCTCGAGATTCAAAACGTGGTCGCATCAAGTGCAGTCGGCCAGGAATTGGATTTAGAATCGCTCTCGAACGACGTTGACGGAGCGGAGTTCAACCCCGATAACTTCCCTGGACTCGTGTATCGGACCCAAGACCCCAGAGCAGCAAATCTGATTTTCCGATCTGGAAAAATCGTGTGCACTGGGGCAAGTAGCGTCGACGAGGTCAACCGTGCGTTAGAACAGGTGTTCGACGAGCTCGGAAGTCTTGGAATCCCGATTGATGACCGTGAAGAGGCGACGGTACAGAACATCGTCTCGAGTGCAGACCTCGGAACGAATCTGAATCTAAATGCGCTTGCTATCGGTCTGGGACTGGAAAATGTTGAATACGAGCCTGAACAATTCCCCGGTCTTGTCTATCGGATAGACGAGCCGAAAGTAGTGGTCTTGCTGTTCGGGTCGGGAAAGATCGTCATCACAGGCGCGAAGAAAGTCGACTATGCACGAGAAGCGATTCAGGTCGTCAGCGACAAGATTGAGTCGCTTGGGTTACTCGGCTGAGCGTCGGAACGTTTTCTCCGGAAACAGTGGGGTGTGTTGTTCGGATAGCAGCGGTTATTCTGTGATGTGCTACTGGTTCAGTGGAATGTTGAAATCAGGAACTGTTTCGTAGAGACCGGACTTGCTGTGATGCGAGTACTCCCACAAATTACACATATTTGAATTACGACTGTTCTAACAAATAACTAGATAAATGATATTTAACTGGCTTCATTCTAATCGGTGGACCAACTTGTGCTCAACTGCAATATAACCGTGAACACGACCGATTTTTGACTTTTAGTGTGAAAAGAGTCATTATGGCTGCCACGCACATCAAATTGGTTAATTAATTCTAATAAATATGAATATCAAGTTATATAGCCACACAAATAATCATTTTACACCAATAATAGCAGTTTGAACTGAACATAAAACCGAACATTGAATCGTGCCTTGGTCATTGAATATTTCCAAAACTCTTTGTAATTGTACTATACTCTAAGATTGTCATATTCGGTCAAAAACCGAGAGGCAATATGAACTTACGCCGGTGAGTACCGCGAGTACGAACTATCGACTGCTTGGGCGTCCTCTTCGAGCAGTGCGACGACGAGGTAGTCGGCGTAGGTCGCAAAGTAATCCACAAGCCGTGAAATACGGACAGCGTCAATCGCTTCGAGTGAGTCGAGGACCATGAATGGCACCGTTTCGTATACTTCGTGGATAAGGTACCCAGCGAGGGCAAACACGAGCCCCGTCACCTCACGCTCTGATTCTGAAAGGTGCACAACAGTGTCTTCGTAGCTCGCTCCCTCCTCGTTCGTCCGAATGACGTGCAGTTCGAAGACCGACTTGGTGACC
>NZ_LOPV01000325.1 GCF_001469865.1 Haloferax profundi | reverse complement strand
GCCCTTCACGAACACGCTGTTCCGTGCGTTCGATCCAGATTCGCTCGAGGTTGTCGTACTCCAGGGCGTTGAGGACCTCGTCCATGTGTGTGTTGAACTCTTCGACAGCCTCTGACTCCAGACGCTCGATTCTCGTGCGGAGTTCTTTGAGCTCCTCGTCGATTTCGTCACGGGTGGCCTCTAACTCATCCCGTTCGTCGAGTTTTGCTTCGATAGACGCAATCTCGTCTTCGACGTCGTCGAGGTCGGAGCGAAGTCTTCCGAGGTCGTACTCGATCTGGTTGGCTTCGCGGTGGAGGTCGAGCAACTCACCGTGCTCTTCGCTCTCCAGCTCGTCGACAGTCTCTTCGAGTGAGTCGATTTCCCCTTCGAGGTTACTCCGTCTGTCTTTCAACTCTTCGATGCGTTCCTCTCGAGTGTCCTGTTCGCTCTCGATTTCGGAGAGTCGCCGCTCGATACGATCGCGTTCACGCTGCCGCTTTTCGTACGTCGACTTCTCGTCTTGAAGGTCCGAAAGCTCCTGCTTGAACGACCGGCTCTCATCGAGTTTCTCCTCACGGAGGCTGCGGA
>NZ_LOPV01000324.1 GCF_001469865.1 Haloferax profundi | reverse complement strand
GATCGTGGATTCGATCTCCTCTTGGTCGACTTCCGATCCGCACGTCCAACAGACGACCTGCTCGTCGGCAAGGAGTTGGTCGGTGACGCTGCCACCACTCTCACTCGATTCTGAACCACGGAGTGCCTCGACAACGTCAGAGCACGTCCCAGAGAGCATCTCCTCGTTGAACTGAATCACCGACTGGAGTTCGTTGATGGTCGACTGGGTCTCTTGTCGGCGCGTGCGAAGTCGGCTGATTTCGGAATCGATTTCGCTAACCTGTCCACCGGCGACGTCCGGAAGCTCTTCAGCGTCTTCCTGCAATTCGTCCTCTTCGGATTCCAGTGCGTCGAGACTCTGCTTTTCAGTCCGGATTCGCCGGTCGACGTCGTCGAGATCGCGCCGCTTGTCCCGAAGTTCATCTAGTTTCGACTCGAGCTCGCTTTCGGCTTCTTGCTGTTCACTTACTGTTGCGTCGTACTCTTCTACCTCTCGTTCTTTCTCGGCGAGCTCTGTCTCTTTTTCGTCGATTTCGTCTTGCAGCTTCGTCCGACGCTGTTCGA
>NZ_LOPV01000323.1 GCF_001469865.1 Haloferax profundi | reverse complement strand
GTCGGAAGTTTCTCGGAGAGGCTACCGAGGGTAGATAGTTCGTTAGAAACCTCCCGCTTCTGCTGTTGGAGCGCGTTGATCTCTTCGTTAATCGACTCGACGTCGACCGGTCTCATAATGAGATCTCGGAGGTCATCCTCGTTTGCAACTGCTCGACGAGCATCATTCGTTTCGAGCAAGAACGCAAAGAGGTCAGCAAGTTCTGTGTCGTCGAGCACCGGATTTCCACCAGTAACCACCGAATTCCCCTGTCGCTCAAGGGTTCTCGTATACGATTTGTCACCGATAGTGAGCTCGACAAACCCCTCATCAGCGTCACCTTTTAGTGCTACATCTTCACTTCCATGGGCAGCCATTATCGATCGCAGGAGAGAGGTTCTATTCGTTGCATTACGCCCGGCAAGGACCGTCACACCTGGCTCAAATGATGTCGAGAGTTCGTCAATGCCACCGATGTTTTTTACTGACAGGTGAACTAGAGATTCGGCCACTCGTCCTGAACTCATGTTATAAGGATTTTTATTTACAACCATATAAATCCACACGGGAATCCACTCTCAAAATTACAAATATAGTTGTGTAATGCAATCATTCAGAATCCATCTCAGCATCACAATCACAACCTCCTCGTTCAAGCAACTGAATAACTTCGTATTGAGTTCCACAGTCTCGACAGTATACCTGTGTGTCGACGAGAACGTCGAAATCACCCAGTCGAAGTTTGTTAGTGTTATGAAGTGACTCAAGACTTCTTTCAATTACAGCGACCAACCGACCACGAAGCTTCTGAATAGATTGGATCACACTATCAACACGGCTAGTAGATTTTGACTTCTTTGAGACCCCTCGAATATCCGTGAGATAGGTGTATACAGCCTGATGAGAGACGAAATCAGAGAGTAACTGCTCGACATCTACTCCTTTCGATTGAAGCGTATTCTTGGCCTGAACTCGCATCCCTTCAGTTGTATCGTCGTCAGTTAGCAGGACGTACAAATTCCCGACTTCCCCCTCGAGGACATTTGCGTCTACATCATGTAATGCAGAATTGAGTACTTCTTGGTTCATCAAGTCAGCTAAATCTCTGAGACTGTCACTGTCCTCAGAGTCAGTCCAGCGACGGACCAGGGTTTCGCCAAACCCATTTAAATTGTACTTCTCGATTATCCGTTCTATCTTTGGTTTTCGTCGACTGTTATTTTGTTTAGAACTCATTAGTGGGGTTATGGACTGTGCACAAATAAGTATTCAACTCTGATTTCTCTCTAAAGGGGTACAAAGTAGCGACGCAGTATAGAAAGATAGTTCGACACTAAAAGCGTTTCTCATCGTTACGATCTCCTGATCCCAATCTCAGATTTAGGCTGGGCCGACAGTTTGACCG
>NZ_LOPV01000322.1 GCF_001469865.1 Haloferax profundi | reverse complement strand
GTTCGTTGGCAAGGTAGGGTTCCGAATAACCGCTGGTATCCGAACTTCACACCCCACTGTTTCCAGAGAACCAGTTGTTCAACTGTGTCCTCAATCAAACTGGTAGCCTTAACCAACAAAAGACCACACTGTCAAGCTTTGTTGGTTAATCACCGATGTCTCTCAATGTACTCAATGAGTGCTTGACTCGTTCGACTAATCCGCGTAAGTCGTTCCCGAATCACGTCTGCTTGATCACGCTCCCAAGTGGCAAGGTAAAACGCCGAACCGTCCATGTCGAGACCGAACTGCCTCCCAACAACGTATGCTACCGCTTCTGCTTCGACCTCCCGCTTCGACCGTTCGGTGTCTTCGTCAACGCCGGCGTGGAGAAGTGCATGAGCGTACTCGTGGACTAACGTCGACGCCATTGCTGCGTCATTGTCTCGGCGGAGTAACTCGACAATTGGGGATTCACCGTCTGGTGATTCTCGACACACACCCTTCGCATCACCATATTTCCATTCTTTATCCGGAACAAGTTCAACCTCGACACCGACATCCTCAGCAGCGTCCAACACGGCCGGAAGAAGCGTGTCTGCGTTACCCTCCGCACTCGTATCGAGACTCGGGAGGTCCTCACCCTCCGTCTGAGAGATATCGAAGACTGGAGCTGGCCGGAAACCAACCAAGCCCTTCGACCACTCTTCAGATGGCGTCTCGTCGTAATCGCAGTTGGTGTTGGCGTGGTAGCTCGGGGAGTTCCCACACTCAGGGCATTGCTTAGCGATGATGGGTGCCCAAATCCAAATCGCGCTTTCGCCTTCCTTGACGTGCCGATCGAATTCGTTCTGCCACGTCCGATACCCGGCGACACGACTGGCCTCGGGACACTGTTGCTTGATTAAGAGCGTGTTGCGGTACGAGTAGTCGTGGAACTGCCGTTGGACGTCAAGCCACGCTTGGAACTCGGCACTCGCTTGTGCATCGTCGACGGATTCGACAAGGTCGTCGATCCACTGTTCGATAGTACTGTGCATCTCGTCACGTCGGGTGTCAGAGTCGTCGAACGACACCGCTGCGTAGTCACTTGTCGCCATAGATTTTCTCGTGAGCACTCCAGTTCTGGAATGCCCCGCACCCCTCTGGGGGCAAAAAACTCTCCCGAGCAAAGGGAACCAGTCGGCGATGGCCAGACCCTCCGTACAACCACAGAAAATTGCGTATGAACGAGCTAGCGCGACGCAGGCGGGATGTAGACACTGGCTTCGCCCATAACTTCCTCGAGGTGGTTCCGGGTGCGGTGAGCGAAGTAGCACCCGTAGCAGCAGTACCCACAAACGTCCCCAGTATCGTACTCCGCGACGAAGGGGCCACGTGATCCCCTCCAGACGTCGTCCTCACACTCAACACAGGTGGAGGAGTGAAGGTCAGTCGGTGTTGGGAGCCGATACTGTGTCTGACCAGCGTACTCGGTTGGTCCCTCCGGCCAGACGCCCTGGTTCTCCCAAAACGAACGGACGTGGCCAAGTCCATGCCGAACCGTTGCTCGGACCGTCAGGTGGTCGGCGTCGCGACCGCTGTCGTCCCACCCGTTATCCGTCCAGAACTCGCCGAACTGCGCTCCGCGATGGAGTCCATTCCAATCGAGGCCGACGATGTCGGCA
>NZ_LOPV01000321.1 GCF_001469865.1 Haloferax profundi | reverse complement strand
GTCAACGTCGGTTGCGTCAACTGGTCGATAACCGCGAGTTGTTTGGGTGGGCTGCCTCCAAGGATGTGGACTCGACGGCCTCGCCAATCCACCGGATCTGAGAAGTCATGTGCCAGAATGTCCGCATAGCCACGTGAGTAGCCGACGACGATATCGTCTGGAATCTCCTCAAGTGCTGCTTTGCATTTCGGGACGATGACGAACTCCGTGTCGGGGACGCGTTTTTGGAGGTCTCGCACTGCTCGAACGTAAGACTGGGCTTCTGCACGGTCGTAGGCGTCGCCGATGATGCCGACGTCTGGTCCGTGTTCGAGGACTCGCTCCGTGTAACGGTCGAGATCTGGATTTCTGAAGTCGTTATCGAGCATGCCGACTGGGAGATCAAGATTGAGGAATTGCTGTTGCTGGTAGCTGCAGTCCTCTCGAAAGCCCGTGAGAAAACCGAGGTTCAACGCGTCGATGGCGAATGGAACACGATGAAGGAACGCTACGTACTCTGCCTGTCGGGCGTTGGCGTAGGACTCTGTTGCGCTGTCGCTGCTCGCTCCGGAGAAGTCGTGAATGGACACAGGGAGTCACCTGCGGGACTCTGCCGCCCCGCACCTCTCAGGGGCGAAAAAACAGCTGCTGTGGAGCGATTAACCAACAAAATTTGAATCGGCTCCAATCTGTTGGTTAATTCTCAGACAAACAGCCTGCGGCCACCTCAGTGCTGGCGAGCGTTTGCTGATTTTTGTTGATATCCGGCAAGAGCATCGCCTGGTCGTTTGTGCAGTTGGATTGAGCCTCCTCCCTCTGCGGC
>NZ_LOPV01000320.1 GCF_001469865.1 Haloferax profundi | reverse complement strand
GCTCTATTGAAATCCTCAGCCGCTGATAGTTTGCTGAGGCCGTGCTGAATACAGCGCGCGTATCGGTCAACGGTTCCGCGCTCGACGTGACCGAACTGAATCGCTACGTACAGGTCTTCTACTTAGCGGCTATTTCATTTGGAGCTTCACAGAACCAAACTACGTATTGTACTTCGTTCCAATTAGAGGCCATCCAGAAGACATATAACTTCAGTTGAAATGAAATGAATATGTCAACAGGTGGGGCACCGGGGTTCGTTACAACTCTCCCTCTCGTGGCACTTGTCGGTCTCTTCGGTAGTTCAGCAACAATCGCCTACTGTATCCGAGTACTTGCCTCCCGTTACGATACAACGGCACCGTTTTCAACAGGAGGTCTCACGCTCATCTGCGTATTGGGACAAGTAGCGGTTCTCTTCACCGCAGGAACTGTCCTCGCTGTAATTGGGGGAGTTCCAGCAAGTCCCTCCTTCTTCGGTCCTGCAGTCCCGATACTCTTGTTTGGCTATGGACTCCCTCTCACAGTTATTGCAGTTCTATTCGGGAGAACAATCAAGTGGCGCAGTCAAGATGAATTGGCACGTCGATTCATACATGGTTCAAGTATCGTATTCGCACTCATCCATCTGCTAACAGTCCCTACCGTTTGGGCCACATTCGTTCTAATTGAACTGTTAATTCACAGTACTTGAGAGTACATTTCTGTTATCAGTTCTCGCGGTGACTGTGAGGTTGCTAAGTTCGCAGTCCTATTGAGCGGTTGGTTCAGCGTTGACGGGACGGAATAAACGAATCCTCCGTGCTGAATGCACCCTCTATATTCAGCACGCGGCATCTGTCAGGGCCTGAGGGATTCAACAGATCCTCTGCGGCCCCAAAAAAATCTCTGAGTGCCCTATTCTGTCACGTCCTCGGGTTGAATCTGCCGAACGTCCTCGGCGAGGTCGTGCAGATACGCCCGCAGCGTGTCCATGTCCTCGCGAGCCTCTGCAAGCGTTTGTGCTTTGACTTTGGCCGTCAGCTCGTCTTGGTCTCTCGTCGCCGTTCCACGCTTCAGTTTCACCGTCAATGAGACACCAACATCGCTGCGCTCGACGTATTCCGTCTGGGTTGCTTCCTCTCGATTCGATTCCGTCGCTGTTGGGTTGTCGTCAGTCATTGGTCTACTACGAGGGTTCTCTGTCCCCCGCACCCCTCTGGGGGTGAAAAAATTCACTCGGGACTCACCGAGTCAGTAGGTCCGTCATCTTCTTAACCAACAAAAACGGCGGTGGTCGCGCTCTGTTGGTTAATACCATGGTCCTGGTCTATCGGGCAATTCCAGGCTTAGTAGTGGACGTCCGCCGGGATAATCCACATCTGCTCGTCGGACTCGAGGACACGATCGAGCTGGCCGCGATGACGAATCGCACTGCCGTACTCATCGTACAAGAAGAGCGACGGC
>NZ_LOPV01000319.1 GCF_001469865.1 Haloferax profundi | reverse complement strand
ACATATCCATGACAACTGGCGCAGTGACGTTCTTCGAAAATGTTTGCCGCGTGGGTATGATGAAGAACGACGGCTGCTCTATGTAGCAATGACGCGGGCAGAGAGTCATCTCGTGTTTTCGGGTGGCGAGAACCCGAATACGTTCTTGGAGGAACTTCCGGTTGAGGTTGTGAAGTTGGTTCCGGATGTGCGGGAGAGTGAGGTTGGTGAGACAACGCAAGCGCATCTGGAGATTTCGATTCCGACTATCGACGGCCCTGTTGGTCACTCGCCACATACCCTGATGCGTGACGATGTGTTTGAGGGTGTAGAGGATGGACGTGGAGCAGAGTTTGGGACTCGAGTACACGAGTTTGCTGAAGACTATGTGCTCGGAGACGATGTGGTGCCTGTGAATGAGGATGAGAGGCACGTCAAGGAATTCATTGATTCTCTGGAGGGTGAGTTGCGAGTTGAGGAGGACGCGTATCTCCCGCTTACTGTGGACGGTGAGCAGGTGACGATTTCAGGGGTCGTTGATTTAGTTCACATTCGTCCTGAGGTAGTGGAGGTTGTCGACTTCAAGACGGACCTCGGGAGGCATGCTGAGAGCGAGTATCGAAAGCAGTTGAGTGTGTATTATCACGTCTTGAGTGAATGGTTCACGGACCGAGACGTGACTGCGAGTATCTTCTACACTGCTGATGATGAGCGTGTAGATATTGTCCCTTTGACCGGATCAAACCTTTCTGAATTGATTGCTAAAGAATCGACGTCGAACTCCTTGTAGAGCCTGTTGAGGGTGAACTGGTTCCGAAGCTTGGTCACTGTGTTTTGATTCGTGTACATCCCTGTCTCACAGTACGCATCTGAGACACCTCGCTTGTCATCCCATTCAACACCAATGAGATACTCGCGTTTCCTTTCATCATCAGCGTTCTCGTCCATGCGACTGGCATCGAGGTTAAGATCGAGGATGTTCTTTGATTCGCCGTTCACACTGACCTCAAACTCTGTGACCGGAGTTCTTTCTTGAGTTACTCCTCCCACACCGACGCAGCCCTTCTTTGGAATGTGAACGAAGACACGGTCTCCAGGA
>NZ_LOPV01000318.1 GCF_001469865.1 Haloferax profundi | reverse complement strand
GAGAGGTTCCGAACGGTCTCGTGGGGCCACGTCGGGAACGCGAGCACGTCGCGTTCGACGTAATCAGACGACTGGCGAACCGTCTGGTCTTCGTACCGCGCGCGCTCGAAGTACTCGTAGGTCAGACGCGCCAGACCGGTCGTCCGGGCTTTCCGGTCGTAGAACGTCGGCGTCTCGTTGTCCGGGGGTACCGGTCCCGTCGGAAGGCCACCATCTGCGGCAGGTTCCGTCTCCGACTTCACGTCACCACCGCCATCGGTCCCACCATCTGTCCGAAGCGGACCCTCGTCGCTCGAAGGCATAGTAGTAGATAGGCTTGAGACGAGAAAAAGAGCGCGACAGCCCTGATAACACTCGAATTCGAGACGTTCTGGGTTTTTTGAAACACCTCACGAGACCCGTGACGAACTACATAGACTATATGTGTGAACGAGTTACTCGCACCCGAGTTCATCATCGGGCTTTTTTATTCTTCGCTCGTAGGGCGCGCTATGCGAAACGCAAAGATCGTCTGTACACTCGGTCCCGCCTCGTTCGACCGAGAGACGATTCGTGGACTCGCAGACGCCGGGATGAGCGTCGCCCGGATGAACGCGAGCCACGGAACCGTCGAACACCGATCGGATGTCATCGACAACATCCGAGCCGTCGACGAGGCGACCGACGAACCGCTCGCGGCCATGCTCGACCTGCAAGGCCCCGAAGTGCGGACTGCTCCCATCGACGAGGATATCTACCTCGAGACGGGGAGCGAAGTCCGATTCTACGAAGGTGACGAGGCCACGCCAGAGGCCGTCGGACTCTCGTACTCTATCTCTGCTGCGGAGTCGGGCGACACCGTCTTGCTCGACGACGGCCGTATCGAGGCGACTGTCGACCGGGTCGAAGACGACTCCGTCTTCACTCGTATCAAGTCCGGTGGGCAACTCGGCGCTCGGAAGGGCGTGAACGTCCCCGGCGTCGACCTCGACATCGACCTCATCACCGACTCCGACTACGAGAACCTCGAACTCGCCGCCGAGAAGGAAGTCGACTTCGTCGCCGCCTCGTTCATCCGCGACGCCGCCGACGTGTACACCATCAGTGACACCCTCGAATCGTTCGGCGCCGACATCCCCATCATCGCCAAAATCGAGCGTGCCGGCGCGGTTGCGAACCTCGACGAGATTATCGAGGCGGCCCACGGCGTGATGGTCGCGCGCGGTGACCTCGGGGTCGAATGTCCCCTCGAAGAAGTCCCCATCATCCAGAAACGCACCATCCGAAAGGCACAGGCCGCGGGCGTCCCGGTCATCACCGCCACCGAGATGCTCGACTCGATGGTCAAGTCTCGCCGTCCGACCCGCGCCGAAGCGTCCGACGTCGCCAACGCCGTCCTCGACGGCACCGACGCCGTGATGCTCTCGGGCGAGACGGCCGTCGGCGACCACCCCGTCCGTGTCGTCGAGACGATGTCCCGAATCGTCGAAGAGATAGAGTCGAGTCCCGAGTACCACGAGAGCCAAGAACAGCGCGTTCCGACCGCTATCGACGGGTCTCGGACCGAGGCGCTCGCACGCTCTGCTCGCTACCTCGCCCGCGACGTGAACGCCGCGGCCATCGTCGCCGTCTCCGAATCCGGGTACACCGCCCGGAAGACGGCCAAGTTCCGCCCCGGCGTCCCCGTCGTCGCGGTGACGCCGAACGACCGGACCCGTCGCCAACTCGCGCTCCTGTGGGGGTCGTCGGCGGAATACTCCGACTACAGCACGAGCGTCGAGTCCGTGATGGACGACGCCGTCACCGCCGCACTCGACGCCGGTGCCGCAGAGTCCGGTGACACCATCGTCGTCCTCTCTGGGATGATGACCGAACTCGAAGGCACGAACACGACGAACATGCTCAAAGTCCACGTCGCCGCCGAATCCGTCGCGACCGGCCGGAAAATCGTCGGCGGGCGGGTCGCTGGACCACTCTACCGCACGGCAGACGGTGACCTCTCCGACGTACCGGAAGGGGCGATTCTCTCGCTCTCTGCCGACTTCGACGGCGAGTTCGACGGCGACGCAGCCAAGTTGGCGGGCATCATCGACGCTCGCGCCGGCATGACCGGGTATCCAGCACTCGTCGCACGCGAACTCGACATCCCGATGGTCTCGGGGGCACCACTCCCCAACACTGTCGATGAGGGGTCGACGATTACCCTCCACGCGGAACGCGGCATCGTCTACGAAGGCGACGTCATCAGCCACGAACGCGACGGTCGGTAACGTTCGGTAGCCCTTTCCCGCCTCGTCGCGTACCCGCACGTAATGTCTCGCTCTCCAGAACCCAAGACTGAGGACGAAGGCGAGTGGCGGTTCGGAATCGACGACGTTGGCCCCGACGGCATCGTCGAGGACACGCCCGCCGAGGCGGAACCCATCGAACCGGGAACGCCGAAGGCAGAGAACGTCGTCTTCGTCCTTCTCGGCGTGCTCCTCGCGGTTGGACTCGTCCTCGTCACTATCTTCCCCAACGCCGCCTGAGCGTCGCTGTTTTTCTGCCACCGCTCGCTCGCAATCGTCTTCGAAGGCCGTTCGGAGGTGTTCGCCCCACTGCGTCGGCGAAGTGAATTTCCGTTTTGATAATCGGGCCTCTTGATTTATGTGACCCCGATGGGAATCGCCGTCAACCCCAACCGGGACACACGACATGAGTTACGTAGCCCGCGCCCCCTCCGCGTTGATTGCCGTGTTGATTTGTACTGCGGCGCTCTGGGTTCCGACGCCCACTGCCGCGGCCAGTGAGCCAACCGCTTCGTTCGACCAGGACGTCACGACTGTCACGCGTGGTGACGTCGTCGAGATTCGGGTACAACACTCCGAACCGGGCGTCCTCCACGTCGGCGGTGACGACTACGGCTACCACCTGACGGTCGAACTCACCGGAGCTGGTGTGACGACGGTCGAAATCGACACGTACAATTCGACCATGAGTCCGGACGACTACGTGTCTGGCGGCGGGAACAAGACACTACACACCGCCGACCTTCGGC
>NZ_LOPV01000317.1 GCF_001469865.1 Haloferax profundi | reverse complement strand
AACTGCAATCCCTAACAGCGAGGTGCTCTACCAACTGAGCTACGGCGGCTCGCACTCGTACGTATCGAGGGGAGTGTGAAGTGGATTTCGTTTTGTTCTGGGAAAAAACTAGGTAGGTCTACGTCGTGTTGATGGCATGCAAAACGACTCATTCTACTTCGAGAAATTAGGTGAGACACACCTTCGGGGACAAGCCGCAGAAGCAATCGTCAAAGCGGCATTTCTCCGCCGAGGAATCCCTGTGCTCGTTCCCGAATACGACAACGAGCCGTACGACATCGTCATCGAGCTTGGAAGCGGCTTTCACAGGCTCCAAGTCAAGACTGGATACGACTCCAACGATGGCACAATCACGTTCGAAACGGTGAGCACGCGCTCTCGTTCGAATGGATACGAACGGTCAGACTACCGCGGGAAGATCGATTTCTTTGCAGTGTACAGTCCGGAACTCGAACAAACGTACTTGATTCACGTCAACGAGGCTGCATCGGGTAAGATGCAACTGAGGTACGAACCGCCAGCTAACAATCAGCGAATCGGCATCAACTGGCACGAGGAGTATCGGCTGGATACAGTTCTCGAGTCGATAACGAACTGACGAAACAACGGCTCAAAGTCGCTGAAGATGAGAGAAGCGCCACCGCCAGGACTCGAACCTGGGACAACCTCGTGTCTGCGGACGGCAGCCGAAACTGCAATCCCTAACAGCGAGGTGCTCTACCAACTGAGCTACGGCGGCTTTCGTCTGCATTGCTTCGTATTCGACGTTTCTTGATAGGGCTTTCGTTTTTACCCGACGGCTGGCGGGTGACAGCGTCTCACGCGGCCGCGAGCGCACCGTCACGCTTTCGCCACCCGGCACGGAACTGACGCGCATGACGAACACGGACCTCGACGCAGTCGTCGCCGCGGTCCGCGAGCGTATCGACCCCGACGAGGCGGAACGTCGGGCGCTCGCCGATGCGGCGAAAGACTTGGAGTCCCGCGTCCACGACGCGCTGGCAGACCTGCCCGTGGACGCCGACGTGCTGCAAGTCGGCAGCACCGCCCGTGGCACGTGGCTCTCCGGTGACCGGGACATCGACCTCTTCGTCCGGTTTCCCGACGACCTCGCGCGCGAGGAACTGGAAGACTACGGCCTCACCGTCGGCCACGCCGTCCTCCCCGACGGACACGAAGAGTACGCCGAACATCCCTACGTCAAAGGCGACTACGAGGGGTTCGACGTCGACCTCGTCCCCTGTTACGACGTTCCCACGGCACCCGAGATTCGCTCTGCGGTCGACCGGACGCCGTTCCACAACGCCTACCTCACAGAGCGCCTCGACGACGCCCTCGCGGCCGAGGTTCGCGTCTTCAAACGATTCCTGAAGGGAATCGGGGCATACGGCAGCGACCTTCGGACGGAGGGCTTCTCGGGGTACCTCGCCGAACTCCTCGTCCTCGAATACGGCGGGTTCGAAGCACTGCTCCGTGCCGCCGCCGACTGGAAACCACCGGTCGAATTCGACCCGGAAGACCACGGGACACGGACGTTCTCGGACCCACTCGTCGTCATCGACCCGACGGACCCAGAACGGAACGTCGCCGCCGTCTGCTCGGCAGAGAACGTCGCACGACTCCAGCACTACGCGCGCAGTCTGCTGTCCGACCCGCGTGAAGACCTCTTTTTCCTCCCCGACCCACCGGCACTCGACGCAGACGGCGTCCGCGGTCATCTCGAACGACGTGGCACGACGCCCGTCGCCATCGTCTTCGACGCACCGGACCTCGTCGACGACCAACTCTACCCACAACTTCGGAAGTCGCTCGACGGCGTCGCAGACGGCCTCGACCGGCGGGGGTTCGACGTGTTCCGAAAAGAGACGTTCGCCGACGACGATGCGGTGTTGTTCCTCGAACTCTCGGTCGCAGAACGCCCGCGCGTCGAACGGCACGAGGGGCCGCCGGTCCACGTCCGACAGCACGCCGACGGGTTCTACGACGCGTACGCCGACGGCGACGACGACTACGGTCCGTTCTTGGACGGCGACCGATTCGTCGTCGAGCGAGAACGCGAGTTCACGTCGGCGACAGCGTTCCTCACGAGCGACGCACTGTTCGACGTCGCACTCGGCAAGCACGTCGAATCGACGGTGCGAGAAGACGGGTACGAGGTTCTCGTGGGCGACGACGTCGTCAGCCTCGCCGACGCGTTCGGTGCGGAGTTCGGTCGTTACTTCGACCCGAGGCCCTGAACGTCTCGAATCTCGTCTACGAGGTCCACGTTCTTCTGGTCGGGGTCTTCGTCGGGGTCCATCGCGATTCGGCCGTCGAACGTCTCGTGGACGATTGCGACGCCCTCTGAGAGCGTGTCGAGACCGTAGCCGCCTTCGAGGACGAACGCGAGTGCGGTATCTGTCTCGTCACACAGGTCGCGAACTCGTTCGGTGAGCATCGCGTACCCTTCCGTCGAGACCCGCATCCGAGAGATTGGGTCGTGTCGGTGGGCGTCGAATCCGGCGCTCACGATGAACAGGTCCGGGTCGAACTGTTCGACCGCCGGTTCGATTGCCTCCTCGAACGAGTAGACGTAGTCGGCGTCGCCCGCACCCGCACGGAGTGGGACGTTGAGCGTCGTCCCCTCCGCACCGTCGTCGCCGGTCTCTTCGACTTCGCCCGTGCCGGGGTAGAGACCGTCTTCGTGGATGGAGGCGTAGAACACGTCGTCACGGTCGTAGAAGATGTCCTGCGTCCCGTTCCCGTGGTGGACGTCCCAGTCGAAGATAGCGACGCGTTCGGCGAGGCCGTCGTCCATGACCGCCTGCGCGGCGACGGCGGCGTTGTTGAAGAAACAAAACCCCATGGCGTCGTCTTCGACGGCGTGGTGACCCGGTGGTCGGCCAAGCGAGAAGGGCGTGTCGCGGCCGTCGTTGCCGTCGAGCGCAGACCGTGCGGCCCACTCTGCGAGTCCCGCAGACGCGAGGGAGGCGACCCAGGACTGTTCGACGGCGACCGTGTCGGGGTCCCAGTTCCCACCGCCACCGCGACAGAACGACTGGAACTCGTCGACGTAGTCCTGGTCGTGGACGGCGGTGACGGTCGATTTCTCGGCAGGTGCCGCTTCGACGTATTCGACGCCGTGGCGCTTGGCGAGTCCGCGGCGGATGGCGCGAAGGCGGTCCGCGGTCTCCGGGTGCCGTGGGCCGGTATCGTGGTCGAGACACGTCTCGTTGTAGCCGAAGCGCATTATTCGAAGAGGGAGAAGTAGGTCTCGATATCCTCGGCTTGCACCGTTCGGCGGTCGGCGTGGTGTGCGAGTTTCACTGCGGCACTCGCCACGTTGTTGGCGTAGTCTTCGAGGATATCGGCCAGTGCGATTCGAGCATCCATGGCGACACGGTACCGGTCGTCGATTTGGAGGCGTGCGATACGGTCGATAGGGGCGACGGGAAGATAGAGGTCGTCTCGGTCGACGACTTGCTGGACGCCGAAGTCTTCGGCCATCAACGTCTTGCGGCCGTCCGCCGTCGCCCGCTCGGCGGCGTCTATCGCCAACTCGGCGCCGTGGTCCTGAATCCGGCGCGCGAGTTCCTCTGCGGCACCTGCACTCACCCGGAGGTCACCCGCGTTCTGCCGGATAATCGCGTCTACCGGGGCGAACGGTAGCTCGACACTCATACCCACATATCGGGTCCGTCCGGCGTATAATCCTTTCCGTAGCGGTGTCTTCTGGATTTTATCGTCCGCACCGCTCCCGAGACCCGTCTGAGATTCCGTCACACGGCTGAGCAGGCACGTGACGACGTGGTATCACGAACGGTCCGCGCTCGTTCGCTTATCGTTTCGCGCCCGTGTGGACTTCGACCGAATCTGCGGTGATGCGGCCGTCAGTCTCGGTGCCGTTGACGGTCACTTCGTCGC
Source organism: Haloferax profundi (assembly GCF_001469865.1). GTDB lineage: Archaea > Halobacteriota > Halobacteria > Halobacteriales > Haloferacaceae > Haloferax > Haloferax profundi. Next base: position 6,514 of record NZ_LOPV01000317.1, on the reverse strand, counting down.
CGAGGCCGAGTTCGGCGTCGGTCTCGACCGTCTTCGTCTGTGTTCCGTCGTCGAGGATGACGGGAGTTCCGGCTTGAACGACCGTGCCGGTGAACTCGACGGGTTCGCCGTCTGCGCCGGTGTCGGACGCACCTGCGGACGCACTGGTCGATGTGGCGGACCCAGACGACCCCGAGTCCCCCGAGAAGGCACCGAGTCCCTGGTCGTTCGCGCTCGCAGACCCGGCGTCACTGCCGCCGGCGCTGTCCGGGGCTTCGTCCATGACCGTGACGGACGAACGCCATCCAGCAGACGCTTCGAGGTCTTCCTGCCAGCCTTCCTTGATTTGTACGTCCGTGATGACGACGTAGTCGGCGAGGTCCACGTCGGTGTCGGCTTTCTCGCCCCAGAGTGCGACGCGGATGTCGTCCGTGTCGTCTTTGACGCGAATGTTCCTGACCTGTCCTTGCGACCCGTCGTCGCGGTCGAACGTACGCTTGCCGTCGGCCTCGATGACGCCACCCGCGATGTCGACAGTCTGACCGAGTTCGAGCGCTGCGATGTCTGTCGTCTCGGGAACGTACTCGACGTCTTCGTCGATGACTTCGACGGCCCCGCGCGACCCGACGTGGAGTTCGAGTGACCCGTCGCGTTCGCGGACGTACCCATCGACGACTTCGACAGACGACCCGACGTCGAGTTCCTCGACGAGGTCCGCTCGTTCGTCCCAGAGCGTGACGCGAATGCGACCCGTCGGGTCGCCGAGCGAGAGGTTCGAGACGCGACCCTCGGAGCCATCGTCGCGGTCGAACGTTCGAACCTCACCCGTATCGAGGAGTTTCCCTTTGAGGTTCACGTCCGAGAGACCGAGTGCGAGGTCCTCGACGCGGTAGCTATCGAGAATCTGCACGTCGACGTCGGCGTCGGGGTCCTCTTCGACCTTGCTGGCACTGACTTCGACGCCGTTGTAGCCGTCTTTCGGCCGTCCGGCGATGCGCAGGACGGTCCCGACTTCGAGGTTCTCTTCTGCGCCGACGGCCATCTCGTCCCACAGCGAGACGCGGATGCGACCCGTCTCGTCGGCGACTTCGATGTTGAGGACGCGCCCGTCTTCGTCTTCGTCGTCGCGTTCGAAGGTGCGAATCTCGCCGACGCTGACGACCTTCGCGAGGAACTTCACGTCCTCCATGCCGGGTTCGATGTCGGCGATACCGTTTACCTCCTCGTCGCGGAGTTCGTGGGCGATGAGCATCGCTGCCGTCTCCTCGTCGGCGAGGCCGCCCATCTGTTCGACCTTGTCTTTGACCGCGGCCTCGAACTTCTCGAACTCGACGTCGGTATCGAGGTCCTCGTAGACGTCCTCGATGACGCCCATCAGGCGTCACCTCCCTGTGCAAATCGCGCACGTCGCGGCAGACCACACGTCGTACTCATTCTATGGACGAACAGGGAAGGCCGGCGCTTAAGCGTTGTTTTCCTCGTGGTTAGGCACACGTGACGGTGGCGCAAAACGAACGACATAGCGGGGGTGGGTCCGTCTTCGTAGATGAACCTTCGTGAAATAGTGACCGTCGCCGGGGACCCTCGGTGAGGGCGTCGCCGAAGCGGGTGGTTACGTATTTACTTCGCGGCGGGCGACGGTCCGCCGACCGTTCACGTCGTCGTGGACGACCACGACTTCGCCGGGAAGTTGGAACTTGAACCGGAGTTCGACCCGGTAGCCGAGTGGGACGAGCGCCTGCGTGCACTCTTCGTCCGGGGACGTCTCTTCGACTGTCTCGACGACGACAGCGGCAGTGTTCGACTCGGCGTCGTACTCGACGCCAGCGAGTCGGACGACCGAACACCCGCTTGCACCCCAGAGACAGCCTTCGACGCTGATGATGCCGTTCTCGATGGCGGGGACGTTCGCCTTCCCGTCCGCTGGGCACTCGTCGGTGGACACCGGCGCAATCGACTGCCCGACCAACACCGGTTTGCTCGGTTTCGGCGTCGGCGTCGCAGTCGTCGTCTCCGTGGTCGGTTGGCCGTCGTCACCCTCGTCGTCGGCCGCGCACCCCGCGAGTGAAGCGCAGAAACTTGCAGCACCTGCGAGGATGGCACGTCGATTCACGAACGGTGGTACACTACCTCGACAAAAAGTCCTTGCGTCGAAACACCCGTGCGAGGGGGAATACGGAGGTTACCTCGGCCCCGGAGAACCTCCGTGGCTCGTGCCGTGGTCCCGCGGTTCACTGACAGTCCACATCGTAACCGTCTTAAGTAACCGTCGAGTACCGAAGAATGCAGCAAGACAGTCCTGATAGGGTAGTGGACTATCCTCCTGGCTTGCGGAGCCAGGGACCGGAGTTCAAATCTCCGTCAGGACGTTTCTCTTCCGAACACTAACCTCCGAGAGACCTTCGTGTCTCTCGGTTCTTCGGTCGTAACCGGACTCCAAGGAGATTTGAGCAGGGAGCGGCGCGAACGGAGTGAGCAGAGTAACCGACTTCAAATCTCCGTCAGGACGCTCACTGCGTTCGCTCCTGACGTGCTCCACGCTCGCGACGCTCGCGTGGAACTCCGTCAGGACGTTTTCCTTGCGAACACTAACCTCCGAGAGACTGCCGTGCTCCACATCGCTCCGGACGCTCGATTCACCATCTGTTAAACTCACTACCAGTGCGACTAACCGCTCGAAATCGCGTCGAGAAACGGTGCTGCCACTCAGCGATGGCGACTCGGGAAAAGTTGGGTATCACTCGTCGTCGTACGGAGGTTCAAGCCTCGGAGCGCGTTCGTCGTCGTGCTGGTCGACTGACGACGTGGTACGAGAACTCTGTGGGCGGGGTCGAGGGGGCACCTCGGACCGAGGGGCCGTAGACCATGCTTCGTGGCAGTCGGGACAGTAATTGCCCTTGTACATCCGGGTGAACAGATAGTTGTCACCACAGCGGATGCAGACCGGCGACTGCGTCATGGTTCGAAACCTCGGTCGAGGATTTTGTGGGTATTCATGTGCTATCATACCTCATATGTCCCCGAGACGCATAAGTATGACCTCAATTTACAGGGACGTTCCGCGCGAGAGGGACGTTACAGCGGTGCTAACTTGCGATTCGAACAGTGTGAGGTCCGAATGGGTTCTCGTCCCCGAACCGATAGCAGCGAGCACTCCTCTCTGAAACAGGACGATACTGTATTCGTTACAGAGTCCCCTCGCCGAGTCGATACTACAGACGTTTTTACCCGCCACCCACCGAGACTACCAGTATGGACGATTCGCTTCGCGCCGGCGTCGCAATCTACAACGCCGGGGCGTACCGGGCGGCCCACGGCGCGTGGGAGTCCGTCTGGTTGGGCCTCGAAGACGGGAGCGACGACGAACGGTTTCTCCACGGTCTCATCCAGTTCACCGCTGCGGTCCACCACGCCAGAGAGCAGAATTACTCCGGTGCGACGGGGTTAGCCAGAAGTGCCCAAACGTACCTCGACGGCCTCCCGGACGACTACCGCGGCATCGACGTCGACGACGTTCGCACTGCCCTGTCACGTCTCGAATCGGACCCCGACGTCGTCGTCCGTGACGACCCGCCCAGACTCCGCATCGACGACCGAATCGTCACCGTCGACGACCTCGACTTCGATGCAATCGTCGTCGCCGCCGAGACCCTCGCCGAAGAGTTAGAGGGCTACGACGAATCGGTAGTCGAAGACGCAATCGAGTACGCTCGGACAGAAGTCTCGAACGGGGCGCAGACACAGTTCACGGCGATGGTGTTCGACTTCGTGCAAAACGACGCACAGCGTGGCCTCGTCTACCAGCGAATGACAGAACACGTTCGACTGAAGCGACGCCGCGAAGACGACGTAACTGGGTTGTTCGAGTAGGCTGAGGGGTCAGACTTCGTCCAACGGTTCGCCCTCGAAGGTGTACTCTGCAGAGTTGTCGACAGGGTCGTAGCCGAGTACCTCGCGGGCGCGGTCGATTGAGTAGTATTTTCGGTCGTTGTCGGAGATGCCGTAGACGATTTCGTAGTCGTAGTCGGCCTCCAGACAGCACTCGAAGAGATGTGCACAGTCGCGGTACGAGAGCCACATGGCCTGTCCGCGTTCGTACTCCTTCGGTGGGTGGTGCTGCGTGAGGTTGCCGATGCGGACGTTGACGACGGAGATGTCGTGGTGGTCGTGGTAGTAGCGTCCGAGTGTCTCACCAGTCGCCTTACTCACACCGTAGAGGTTGCTCGGACGGGGAAGTTCGTTTCCGTCGAGACGGAACTCGTGGTGCGACCGGTACATGTCTGGCGTCCGTTCTTCGGTCTCGTACGCGCCCACGGCGTGGTTCGACGAGGCGAAGGCGAACTTCTCGACGCCCGCGTCGACGGCCGCTTGGTACATCTTCTGCGTCCCGTCGATGTTGTTTCTGAGTACACTGTCCCACGGTGCCTCTGGACGGGGGTCACCCGCGAGGTGGATGACTGCGTAGACGCCGTCCATCGCGTTCTTCACGGCAGTCTCGTCCGTGACGTCCGCGACGTAGACGTTCGTTCGGTCGACCGACGCTGGAATCTTCTCGTCTGGAAGTGGCTCGCGGTCCAGTAGCCGCCAGTCGTAGGCGTCCCCAATGTGCCCGAGTATCGCCTGGCCGACGCGCCCGCCAGCCCCCGTAAGCAAAACCGGCTGGTCCATTCGGTTCAACGTCCGGCGAGGGAGGCTAAGTAAGGTCCGGTTCGCGTCTGCGAAGGCATCTAATCGGCGAACTTTAGCCATGAGCGACATATCCCCAGCCATGGTCACCGACCCACAGACCGCTTGCTTCGAGGCGGGAATCAAGTTCGGGACGCTCTATCACCAGTTCGCCGGCACACCAGTCTCACCTGCGAGTGCGCGGAGCCTCGAACAGGCGATGGCGGAGGCCATCGAGAACCAACCGTACTGTGAGTCGGTCTCCGTCGACATCCTCGACGACGAACTCGACGCAGAACTCGCGGACTCGACGGCGGACTACACCGAACTCACGGGGCGATTCATGGAAGTCGAGATGCGAATCGAGTACGAGGGCGTGACAGTTCAGACGAAGATGGAGATGGAAGATGGCTACCCGCTGATGAGACTCGTCTCGGTCGAGTGAGGGTAGTCGAGGCGGTTCGAGAAATCGGCCACGACCGCGACCGAGTCGCACGATTTCACTTTCACTTTCGGGGTCGTTTTTAAACCCCTCCGTGCCGAACGTGTTGGCATGAGTCAAGCTACCCTCGGCGACGACGAACTTTTCGGAGAGGCAGCAGCGGAAATGCGTGCAGATGTCGAGGAACATCTCGACGAGGCCCGCGCCGTCCTCCCCGACGCAGACGACGTGTGGAACGCCGACGCTGACAACGTCCTCGGCGTCCTCAACGGTCTCCGGTCGTCCCTGAACGTCGAAGACGCCAGCGAACACCTCCGACAGGCCAAGAAGTGGTTCGTCATCGGCAAGCGAGCAGAGGCGTTCGACGACCCGGAGGACCTCGAAGAAGCCATCGCAGACCTCGAAGAACTCCTCGAGATGGTCGAAGACGCGCACGAACTCGTCGGCGAACTCACCAACACGATGCCGCAACTCCGTGGCGCACTCGCAGACGCCGCAGAAGCGGCCGACGAAGAGGAAGAAGAGGAAGAAGAAGAGTAGGTCAAGGAGACAAGTCCCTCACACGCAGTCACGTGATTCGACCGCTTCGAGAAGCCTCGCGAGTGCGTCGGCCGCGAGTGACTCCAACTCTTCTCCACGCGTTGCGTCGCCGTCGGCCGGGTCACCGACGACGCCGTTTTCGCTGAACTCGTCCGAGTCGTGCGCGAGATTGACCCCCGCGACCCACTCTCCCCAGCGGTCTGCCGCGCCCGCTCTCGCCTCGTCGATTCGGTCTTCACGGACGAGTTCGGGATGCGTGTGTCGGAGCAGTGCAGTTTCGAGTGGCCCAGCGTGTCCCATGTCTGACGAGTGTTCACCGACGGCGTCGAACCACGTGAACGCGACGGCGTAGGCGTCGCCCGTCCGCGAGATTCGTCGGCAGACTTCTGCGAGGGCCTCGACGTTGCCGCCGTGGCCGTTGACGACGACGACGCGGTCGAATCCGTGGAAGGCGAGCGATTCGATGGTCTCGCGGACGTACGCGCGGAAGGTGTCTGGAGAGACCCACAGTGTTCCGTCGAAAGCGCGGTGTTCCTCGGCGACACCGACTGGAATCGTCGGGCCGACGACGACGTCGCCGTCGAACGCCTCGGCACCCGCCTCGGCAATCGACTCGGCGTTGAGAAAGTCCGTCCCGAGCGGTGCATGTGGCCCGTGCTGCTCGGTGCTTCCGACGGGAAGGACCGCGAGGTCGGTGTCGAGGTCAGCGACGTCGGTCCAGGTGGCCTCGGAGAGTCGCATAGTGGGAGAAGACAGGGGGTCACCTTAGTGGTAGGCGCTTCGGGCGAGAAAGAGGCGAGTGGGGGTCCGCGCGGAACCTCGCGTCCGTCAGTCGTCACTCGCGTCTACTTCGGCCTGCCGGCGTGCGGCGCGTTCGACGAACTCGTC
>NZ_LOPV01000316.1 GCF_001469865.1 Haloferax profundi | reverse complement strand
ATTCTCCTTGGCCGGCAGAAATGAATCCATACTCGCTTGCATCTTTCCAAGATCGGTACGAGCTTTCACCGAACGCTACGTAGAAGTCCCTCCCGTTCCACGTTTCACGCTTACTCGGAGCCTCAGAGGTTTCTTGCGGGTCGATGAGCCACGTGCGTCCTATATACTCTCGTTCATCGTCCTTGTAGTAATTAAATCGGACAGCGTTAATTGGGTCGCCGTATTCATCAGCGAGGTACTCAATGATGCGCTCTGTAGCTGCATCAAGCTCAGACGCAACGATTGTGAGGCTATGCGTTTGGTTTACGTCCTCGGGAACTCCCGATCCCCCCTCTGGCCTTGCGGAGTCGAATTTCTCACTGTAAGCTTCCTCAAACTTGACGTCACCATTGAAATCGCTATATGTGTCGACAAGGTCGTCGTAGGTCAGTCCTCGAACCCACGAAGCATAATCAAGGGCCTGAGCAACGACATCTCTTGGTGTACGGTCTCGCTTTAATTCGACAAGATGGAGGTCGCCCTCCAGGTCAATACCGAGGTGGTCCAATCGGTTCCCGCTGTCTGTATGGACCTGTTGTCCTATAATGAGTAAATCGCGTCCAAGGACATCTGGATCCTCTATGAGGAGGTCTTCTAACTGAGATTCCTGGTTTAGTTTGCCAGCTGGAAGACGCTCAAAGTCGTTCTCATCGATTCGCTAGAGACCCATTTCGAGAGGCATGGATCGAAATGCTGCCGAACTGTCAAGTATCTATCTCACTCCCAAGCTTGTGATGTCGGCTGCAGATACTGGTCAACCACCTTTACAAATTGACTCTGTTTAAGAGTGAAATCATGGTGCTCAGAGGGAGACATAGAACCCCACGTCACCATCTGGACG
>NZ_LOPV01000315.1 GCF_001469865.1 Haloferax profundi | reverse complement strand
TCCCATTCGTCGAAAGAGCCCTGTGGTTCGGGCTACTCTTAGGACAGACATGGATGTCTAGCACTGATGCTGTTGGTGAGATGCGATGCTTAACTTCCCAATATCCTCCCCCATCAAGTGAAAATTGGAAGGTAGGGTCGCCATCATCAGAGAATGAAAAATCAACTACTTCCCTTCCTTCAATACGACCAAAGGAACTGATTGAAGATTCAAACTCCGAGGCACTAGCACCGACGGAGAGGGAATTGAGTTTCTGGCCTACGGGAGGTGGTTACCTCGTCTTCTGCGTTAAGCGGGAATACCACCCTGGGTTTGAGAGCTACTACGTAGTGGACCGGAAGTTAGTCGGTGTTGCCGAAGTCGAGGACCGGCAGAGTGTCCGGGATGTGCTCAGGATCTACGATTACAACCCAGACATCATCAAGGACCTCCCTGTCTACGAAGTAGAATAGCGGCCAACTATTCCCACTCTTCTATGAAGTGACGCTC
>NZ_LOPV01000314.1 GCF_001469865.1 Haloferax profundi | reverse complement strand
ATCTTTGATATCGGTTAGCTGCTCGACAGGGCGAAATGAGTACATGAAGAGGTGGTGGTACTCATTCTCTGGGTGGGGTTCTTTTGGCCAGACCATGTGTATACCGAGTTCAGTCTTTATAAACAACATCGAGTCGGGATGTTCTAACTCTCCCTCGAAAGAGACGTCAAATCGATAATCGCCTTCTCCTAAGTCATAGTCTAATTCGGCTGTTGCCGCATCAAGTCCGAATTCCTCAACGGCGACTTTTTCGAGATTTTCGTTCATAATCTCCTGCGTAGGCGGAGAGATATTCGGAGAAGTCATTGAGACCACTCGGAAACTGTTCGACTACCTAAATTTGCACTATTGGCTAGCATCAATTCGCACTCGTCTGTCAATTATTATCACGCCACATAAATTGACATGTTGCTAACTCTTAGCTGTGGGAGTAGCATCGATTCG
>NZ_LOPV01000313.1 GCF_001469865.1 Haloferax profundi | reverse complement strand
AATCATAGATCTAGCAGAGCGATATCCAGAGATAGAGGGACAGGAACACCACGAAAAAGAGAAACGAAGACTTCGATCCCTGCCACCGAAACTCAAGAGCGGGTCGTTTGGGATGACGGATTTGGAAGACATCGGTTCGTGGGTCAACGCTCGATTTATACCGTCAATGGTGAAGAAGAACGACTTGGATGAGGCGAGACAAGTCCTCAAACGAGTACAGGAAACAGATGACGTCGAGGAGAAAATTGTGCTTCTGAGTGAGCTACATGGCGTTTCGACGCAAACAGCGTCTGCCTTTCTCGTCCATACCGACCCGGATGAGTTCGTGATGATGTCCGATCGTTCCATCGAAGCACTCCA
>NZ_LOPV01000312.1 GCF_001469865.1 Haloferax profundi | reverse complement strand
GTATACGACGATTACACCGATGGATGACTATTCACCAGCAGATTACCGACTGTTTTTGAATAATTGTAGATTTGTGGCAGATAAATTCGACGTAGAGCTTCGGACACTTGATCGGGCACTCGTCGTCTATCACAGTGAAGCCATCGCCTAGGGGGAGGCGTTTTCCGTGTTAGTTCATAACATCTTTTTTGCTAGCCAGAACCCAGATAACGGAACGTACATCACCTCATTCATAACGTCAACCCAGAAGGCCAATTCTCACGCCGGAGGTCTCTAAAGGGCGTGTTTTTGAGTTGGATGAGTAACCCAGTGAAATACCCGCTACCCTCATCCAATTAATTTTCTAACTATAACTGGTAGGAAACCAGATAGTTATTTGGGCGTTTCCTTCGAAGGGATAACGAGTACGAATGAATTTCCTAAACGAGATCAAAACGAACGCACAAGCTGGGAACGGACCCT
>NZ_LOPV01000311.1 GCF_001469865.1 Haloferax profundi | reverse complement strand
GACCCACAAGGCATCGTCACCCTCGGAAAGGGCGCGACGATCCGTACCCTTCGTGCACTCGGGGTTCCGGCTTCAGAGGCGAAGAGGGTCCGTGTGACGAAAGAATATGGGAAAAGCGAGTTCGAAACCGACTACCCGGTTGTGGTTTCTCTCCACTGGGCGCAACGGACAGTCGCAGAAAATGAGTGGGTCCCAGTGGTACAAGAAGCAGTTGCTAATCTCGAATGACCAAATCCCACGGAAATCATCCAATGAGTGAGCCAACATCGATGGAACCGTGGCAAATGATTCAGGAGCAAGAGTTTAAGGAGAAAGTGGAGTCCGACATTGAGAGGTGTGGGTCAGAATTAGAATTGTCCACTCCGTTGGTTGTCATGGCAAAGCGACTGTATTCGCAGTACAATTCGGTAGACGTGGCTTATTCACGTCCAACAGACGAATTTGCCCTGTCTGTAATCTACCTCGCACACAAGGTACTAGGTGAGCCAGTTACCGTATCTGAAATCACGTCCGATTTGAGGGTTAGAGAGAAAGCTGTGTTCCGGGTCACAAGGAGAATCAAACGTGATCTCGCAGAGAATCACGGTCTCAAGTTACAGGTAACGACTGCGGAAGATTACCTCGATAAGTATGCAAACCAGCTCGACACCAGCAATGAGGTGGTGTCATACGCGAAGAAACTATTAGATAAAAATTGTGAGTTGCTGATGAATAAAG
>NZ_LOPV01000310.1 GCF_001469865.1 Haloferax profundi | reverse complement strand
GGCATCACTCTATCTTGCCAGCGACCTCTGCGGAGAGTATGTTTTCCCACAAGATGTCTCGCGTGTTTCAGGGGTTACAGCGGCAAGTATTCGAACCCGAGCTAAAGAAATGAGGGAACAAGTGGACGACACCTGAGAGACAGGACGAAAACATATTGTTCAAACAGAATCTATCGTTTTGAAGAGTTAACATGGCTGGAGGATATCCTAAAGATTGGAACTCACGTCGAAGAAAGGTATATCAGCGGGATGGATATAAGTGCCAAAACTGCGGGCGGAAAGGTGGCCCCTACGGGGATTTCGAACTTCATGCTCACCATATTGTTCCGAAGAGTCAGGGTGGGTCACACAAGAAATCGAATCTAAAGACGCTCTGTAAGCAGTGTCACGATGCAGCACATGGAAAGGGGATAGCACCCTCTCAAAAGAAAAAGAAGCGAGGATTCTGGAGTTGGTTGTTCGGGTCCTCGTCTAAGAGTTCTGAGCAGAAGCAGGAGTATACTCCCGAAGATCGGGATGACGATGGCTACGTTCGCCTTGGTAAGTCAAACGGGAAAGGGTGGGCCCAAAAGAAGGTAGATAAGAAGATAAACAAGCGTCACGGGGGGTGTCCTGAATGTGGCGAGGCGGATTTGACTGTGAGTTGGATTGGATTAAAACCAGGAAAGAAAGTCAAAGTAGTCGAGTGTGAGTCCTGCAAAGCCTTCTATGAGCCAATCGGCGAAAATGAACTACACCTGATTTCGAGTCCTGAAGAACTAGATCCTAGTTCCTCGGCTCTATTGGAGGAACTAAAAGATTAGTTACCCGAGTCGGTTCTACTTCTCAAATCCCGATTTCTGGAGGTCGAAAAATGCATAATAAGTATATTACTTGGGTGGGGAGCGATGAGGGCTCTAAGCAAATAGCGTCAACCGAAAAAGTTCACCGCGTATACCTCTGTGATAGCAAACGGGCTCGTGATTTTTGGATCACAGTTGTGTGGTGTTGCTAAAGGTAGGCGAGGGGCATTGAACGACTATGAAATGTTGATGACCCGCCTACCTGAATTGGCCTCCGGTTTTTCAACCATCATCGGCACTGTCCTGTCCGGTTACACCTTGATCAAACTTTTCGTGCATATGTTCTGTTGTAAATGTATTTAATTTTCAGGCTCGTATAAGAGCAAATCCCATACTAATCACTGGGTCATATTCGGCTATGGGCCGAGAAAGCGGGTTTTATATTCAAATCAGTCATCTAGTCTCCTACTGCGAGTGAAAAAAGGAGCGTAAACCGGTAGGCGGTGTTATATTCGCGCGAACAGCGCGAATTTGTCCGA
>NZ_LOPV01000309.1 GCF_001469865.1 Haloferax profundi | reverse complement strand
CCCCTACCGAGCGCTTCTACTGGCGCTACGTCCCGTAGTCTACCGTCGCGACCTAACCAAAGGTTCGTGACATGCCAAATACCAAGTCGATTAGACGGAAGACGTACCCCGACGACGTACAGCGATTAGCCACTTGTCATGCCGAATATAGTTCTGGGAGTGGAGATGCCGCTCTCTGACGCCGTCCCATCGTTACGGAACCGTCCGAAAAGCGCCTCACAGAACGCCAACGGACGGATTACCGAATGCACCGCGAGGACCACCTTAAGTGGATTGCCGTGTTCGGGAAGGATCCAGACCGCGTTGAGGGTTACAGTGATTCTACGGAAATCCGAACCGCCTACCGACTCGACCAGTTCTACCGGTGGGTGTGGGACGAGCAAGGCTACACGACAAACATCACGACTGACCACGCCGATCAGTATTTCCGTGAGCTCGCCGCAGGTGACCTGAGCAACACGCACAAGAACAACGTCGTCTCGTCGCTCAAGCGCCTGTTCAAGTGGCAAGCGCACGAGCGGGGTGGAGAAGAGTGGGAACCAGACTTCCGCTTTCAGACGTCGCATAACCCGACTCAGCCGAAGGACTTCTTCACGCGAGAGGAGAGAGCAAAGCTAAGAGAGGCCGCTCTGGAGTACGGGCCAGTCCCTGCCTACAACGACCTTTCACCCCGCGAACGCTCTCAGTGGAAAGCACACCTCTCCCAACGCTTCGAAAAGCCGAAGTCCGAAGTCACACCCGCGGATTGGGACCGTGCAAACGGG
>NZ_LOPV01000308.1 GCF_001469865.1 Haloferax profundi | reverse complement strand
GCCCCATCGAGCCGAGTACGTACCTGATGAACGTGACCATCGGCGGGGTCGAACGCGCCATCGGCCAACTCGAAGTCGAACCGCGCGGCAACACGTCTGCATCGACCCTCGTCGCACCGGCGAGTCTGAACGACTCCGACTCGTCGCTGACATCGCAGTCAATCCAGTCTGCGTCGACGGAGCGAATCGACGTGGCCAGAGGTGACCTCGCAATCGTCCGTATCGACGAGAGTGGTCTGGAGACGGCACTCACGCCGGAAAACGTCGCAGGCGGCCCAGACGCCAACGGAATCGAGATTTCGATGAACCAGCTCGAAGTGCGTCCGAATCAAGAACAACAGTCGTTCCTCGCTACGCCCGAAAACGGCGCGACAGTCGTCCCTGACTTCGAAAACGACGTAGTCTTCGTCGTCTGGGACACCTCGGACCTCCCGATAGAAGGAGCGTCCGAAGACTACGAAGTCACGGTGACCTTGCAGGGCGACCACAGTGACTTCGTCGAAGAGGACACGATTACGGCGCGGACGCGGGTCACCCTCGTCCGGCCAACTGTGTCCATGACCGCCAGCAACGAGACTATCTACCCGTGGGACGCCCCGACGGTCAACGTGACCGGCGAGTCGACGCTCGCACCGGGGAGCGTCGTGGAACTCAGGGCGCGTGCCCCCGGCCAACCGTTCTTGAAACTCGTCCCGATGACCGTCTCCGAGAACAGGACGATACGGACGAACCTCACGTTCGCGCCCGAAGACCGTGGCCTCGTCTTCCCCATGTGGGTTCGCGACTACCGCGACAACACCGAGACGACGATGCGACTCCTCGAATCCGACGCGAGTCTCCGGTTCGTCGACCAGGAGACTGACGGGACGTTCGTCACCATCAGCGAGGTGAACCTCTCTGTCGGCGGGTTCATCCGCGTCGAGACGGCCGACGAAGAGGTGCTCGGGACCAGCGCGTACCTCCCACCGGGAGAACACGAGAACGTCATCGTCGAATTCGACCGTCGGCAACTGACCGACACCGAACTCCTCGCAATCGCCCACGCGGACCGTGACGGCGACCAGAACTTCTCGTCCCAGATGGACCTCCCGTACCGGACGAACGGCAGTGTCAACGGGTCGCTCGTCGCCGACGACGCGATGGTCCGACTGGAACCCGACGCGAAGACACCGACGCCGACCAGCACTCCGACGACGGACGAACCAACATCGACGGCGACAGCGTCGACTGCCACGCCCTATCCGGTCGTCGAACGGACACCCATCGAACCAGCAGTCGCTGGGACGAACACGGGGATTCCGTTCTCGCCCGGACTCGTGGTTATCGCGCTCGTCGTCACCGGATTCCTCGCACGACGACGATGATTCGCACCACATCACCGGGTCTGACGACGGCAGTGCTGTCGAGTAGTGCTCGCGCCGGGTGGTTTACTCCCGACACTGCACCTCGATTGTACGACCACGAATCCCACACGACCGGAGACGACGGACGAACGAACTGCAACGAGACGGAGGTGGCCTGACGATGGCGAGACTCGTCGAACTCGAACCGACGAAGTTCGTCCGGTTCCTCTCGGACCTCTGGACGCAACGAAATTGGCAGACGAACGTCCAACCGCGTGGTGAGGGACGGTACCTGATTCAGGGACAACGCGGTGACGGGACGAAAGGGATGATGCTCGTCTTACCCACCGTCGACACGTCTGTCGAGTTCGACCACGTCAGAGGCTTCGTCGCCCACGCGAAGAAGCGGCAGATAGACGTCACCGCCATCGCGACGCAAGGCGAGTTCACAGACAAAGTCCGAGGATTCGCCACGAAACACGACGTGACGCTCCTCGACCTGGACTCACTCGGAGAGACAGTCGAAGACGAGGACCTCGAAGAGACCGTCAAACAGTACACCGACGGCGAGGTGTACGAGACGGCGGAGGTGGAGTTCGGACTCCCGTTCGACCTTCCAGAACCGGTCGCCAACGCGCTCTCGTCGCTCCCGCTCGATTCGGTCCGTGAGCGTCTCTCGGGATTCGCGGGTGAGAGCGACGTGTCGCTTCGAGACCGGCTTCCCTCCTCGGTCGACGACCTCAAATCTGGGTCGCCACCGAGCGTCCGCGTCGTCGTCGTGGCAGTCTTGCTCCTCGTACTCGCACTGGGGTCCGTCGCGGCCCTCGGGCCGATGGTCGATGGCCTCGGTACGCAGGGCGGGCAAGGCGGCGTCGCCGTCTCTGCCCTGTCGTCCGCGCCATCGTCGTCGTCGGACATGGTCGCACGGTGGAACTCGAAGACGACCGATTCCATCACCGTCGGGAACAACTCGTACACCGCACCCGACGGCAAGCAGTTCGTGGTCGTCGCCCTCGACGTGACTGCGTCGGAGTCGTCACCGGGAACGCTCTCGCAATCTGCGCTGGTCTTCGAATCTGACGGCGTTCGCTACGGCTATCAACCACTCACCAACACCACAGGGTTCGAAACCGGTTCGTTGTTCGCACCGAACGAGTCGACGCGCGTGTGGACCGTCTACTCTGTCCCCGCAAACACGACGACGGGAACGCTCCTCGTCCGCAGTTCGAACGAAGACACGGTCACGTTCGTCCACGACGAGACTATGTCCGCCGAACCGACCGACGCGTAGTGAGGTCAGACGACGAACCGACGCTGCACGACGGACCCCGAACTGGCCGCCACGTGGTGA
>NZ_LOPV01000307.1 GCF_001469865.1 Haloferax profundi | reverse complement strand
TCCGTCGCTTGTGTGGACCTCACTTGATGCAGGGCTCAGGTCCGTTGAGGTAGAGCGTGCGACGGTGAATTGGGTTGACCTCGACAACGGTGTCCTCCGCATTCCTGCGGAAGAAGAGTCTGAGAGCGCCGAAAACTGGATTGTAGGCTTACTGACCGGACGACTGAGTCGCTTCGGCGATGGCTCAATGAGCGACCGAACTACGACAAGTATACCGGCTCTGATTCAATCTGGTTGACCCGCGAGAAGAATCCGTACCAAACCCACTCGCTACGCTACCTTTTCAAACGACTCTGTGAGGAGGCGGGTATCAGCACAACGGGTCGGACCATCTCCTAGTACACGATTCGACACTCTGTCGGAACCATCCTCACACGCGAAGAGGATTTGGCGGCGACGCAGGCCCAGCTCCGGCATCGAAGTATCCAGAGGACGATGCGGTACGACCAAGCACCAGTGGAAGACCGGCGGGATGCCCTCGATAGAATGGGGGTGACTGATTTCCTTGTTCGTTTTTTGAAGCCACACAAAACCGATTTCCACTACTCTAGCGCAAAATCAAGCTTGATGAGGGGTTCACTGGGAAGGTAGTTCACGTCCGAAATCATGTAGTCGCAGATCGCTCTCGGATCAATAGTCGTCATATTCTCTTGATTATCTACGTTGACTCCGGAATATACGAAGAAGATCATC
>NZ_LOPV01000306.1 GCF_001469865.1 Haloferax profundi | reverse complement strand
CGTCTGCATATTTTTTGTAGGACTCGGGATTTACTCCGGCTGAACCTGTTTTGACCTGGAGATACCCGAGAGTTGACTCACCATCTTCCTCGGTTAGCATTTCACACTCGACATCTGCCTGAGACCCACCGGTGCTAGATTTGATTATCCTCCACCCTTTCGACTGTAGATAACTGATGACGACATCCTCAGTCTCGCTGGGTCCTAAAATATCGAATATGCGGTCGATTTCCGCTCTAGAGATCTTGTCGGCGATTTCTTGACGTGGGAGTTCACTGTCGACATCGAGGTTCTCGTGAGCGTGGATTGCTCTTATCGCGTGCTTTGATTCCTCATTAATTCCGTCGTCCATCTCGAATGCTGTACCAGTTTGTCCAGAAAATTTCCGACGGACATAGCCGGGGACGAGAGAGTATGGTACATCGACCCAGTCAACAGGACGGAAGTTTTTGATGTCTCGGGGAGCGTAACGTTCAGCATCGTTGTCAGAAAGATTCTGGATTATCTCCCAATCACCCTTAATCCGGCAAAGCCCGAATCGATTCTTCTTGTTCACCCAGACGTAGTCACCAATATCCATCTCTTTGAACATGTATCTAAGCGGTGCATTTAGCCGACCATCTGAGAGAATCTCTTCAGTTCCTTTCCCCTCTTCTGCACGTCGTGATTTTTTCTCTTGGAGTGCTTTGTGGATGTCGCCAACTGTTTCGTAACTGTCCCCACTCAGCCCCCAACCAACCCCAACGACCTCTTCTTCTCTGCAAAACTCGAATGGGTCGGTCCAATCCTTAGCTCCACCTGGCTTTAATTTCATCCCATAGACTGAGAAGTCTGTATTCTGCATAGTTGTCAATCAAATATATAATATCATAAACCTATTGGTGGCAGCCAAGTCACAAAAAACCGGCTAACTACAGTACTAGATTACTCTCCCAGATCTCGAGATGTGTCCAAAATGTTTGTCAGAACGTGTCTTCTCAGACGATTTTGGTAGCACCCAGTGCGCCTCTCGGCAGTCACCAGAATTTCCACTTGGGCTCATCATCAAGTTCGTCGCCCTCGGTGATTTCAACGCCTCGCTCCTCCGCTCGCTTTTTTGCTGGCCCGGTGTATCCGTTTGTTGAGTGGTAGGCAGCGCCCGCTCCTTCTTTTTCAGCGACATCAGCGAGTCGATCAATCTCACTAGAGTGCACCTTGTCTTTGCGGTGTTTTACTTCGACAACTCTCCGCTCTTCACTATCATCACTTTCTCGGCGACAATCAACGTCGTAGCCTCCATCTCGCGTTGCCGGAGTGACGTCGCACGACCATCCATCTTTTTCAGACTTCTTTGCAACCTCATGTTCTTTCTCGCGGTGGTCGCTGTAGTCATCGCTTCTCCCCCGCCGAATTTTGTCGAAGATACCCATCTAACTGATTACCACGTCAGATAGAATATACATTTCGCCGACATCACAGTAGGGGATGGTGTCTCTCTAAGAACAAGGGCACTACCTAGACTGCGGGTACTGGGGAGTGTATGAACGCCCCAGCAAGGCCTCGTAAAGGGCGATAGTGGCTTCGGTGTCTGCAACTGCGTAATCCCGAATCACGTACTCGAGTTCATCAGCACGCGCCCAGTCGCCGTGTTCAAGCGCGGAGAGGTACTTTGGAGCGAGTTCCTCACCAAAGCGTTCGTTTGTCATCTCCGACTTGTCCCACCACGATGTGTGAGT
>NZ_LOPV01000305.1 GCF_001469865.1 Haloferax profundi | reverse complement strand
GACATCGCTTCCTCGAGGCGCGGCCACTTGACACCAAGTTCGTTGGCCTTCTCTTTGTACTGGACAAACGGGTCGACATGATTCTCCTTGCATTCGAGGATAGGCGGTACGCCGTCCCAATCAAGTCGCTCAATTCGAGTCGATAGAAACCCATGTCGAACCCTCGCCCGTTGTAGGTTACGAGAGTTTGATGCTCCCGCTCGTTTAGCCAGTCATAGGCACCTCGAATTAGGGAACGCTCGTCACCGTCAAAGTCACCAACGGCTAGAACTCCTGACTCTCCCGACCCACGACTATCATCGTATTCTCCAACACCGATCGCGACTAGCTGGCTACAACTGGGGTCAGTACCATTTGTTTCGATGTCGAGTACACCATACCGATTCACGCGCTGACTTGGCTCTAGGCTGATTTCCAACATATGTAACACTACCACACATGATACACTAAATTACAGGAACCCGGCTGGATTCTACACCAACAATACACTGATGTCTATCCCCTGTTTTCTCATAATTCAGGCACCAGCAAACAACCAGGATACAGAACTATCCATTATCTTACAACCCCTATCTTAATGTGGGAACCTTCGGACCTCTGGGGTGAGGTCATGGCCCACCTGGGGAGGTGACGCCTTG
>NZ_LOPV01000304.1 GCF_001469865.1 Haloferax profundi | reverse complement strand
GGAGCAACGAATTGGGTAGCGGTTGCTCTAGGTTCCCCTTTTGATTCAAAAAACGATGACAACCAATACACAGCGAATGGCGTTCACAATGGGATTGCTAACCGGTGAAGGGTCGTTCCATCTCACGATGGCGAAGGACGAGAGGTACTGCCACGGTGTGGTACCTGGGATTCGCTTCCAGCTCGTGATGGGCCAGTATAGTGAGAACCTCTTGAGAGAGGTTCGCGACATCTTTGACTTAGGAGTCGTCCGTTCTCGGAACAAGGGCTATCACTGGATCGTCTCGAGTCACTCGTCGAACGCGAACGCGAATTTCTCGTGCGACACCTCCGAGACTGACGCGCCCCGCTG
>NZ_LOPV01000303.1 GCF_001469865.1 Haloferax profundi | reverse complement strand
TCACAGCTAAGATCGGCTGAATTTTACTATGGTGTAGTTCAGAGGTTCACTGTTCTGTGGGTGAAACCAAGTGGGGTGAATATCTCGAACAACCCAACTCTCATCTACAAATCGACCAATAGTTTAGTACATTGCACCAGATTGACTGAATATTATGACGACCTCTTCATTAGACCCTCTCTGGACTGACCGAGCACCAAGTATGAGGGTCCTAGACCCGATTGGAGCTGAGACAACCGAAGGTGCACTTCAAGACCGACTCCTAAGACCAATACTGAGTATTGCTATTACCCAACGATTACGATACTTATCATATTGGGCATGGGTGACATTCCACTTGGAAAAACACACTGCACCAGAACGAGCTCTGTACGAAAAATTCCTCTTAGCTGTGAGCACCAAGCACGATTGTACAACCGATGGAACCGGAACCAGTGGAATCGTTGGTAATGACAGCTACTTAGAAGCACAATTTTCTGACCCAACAAGCGAATCAATCGATATATCGAGTGATGGGTTCACCATCGCAGGTGAAGATAAATCCCGGTTCGACAGTTACTACAAGGGAATTCTCTACCGACTTCTATTATTTGAAAACGAATGGACACTCACTCCACTTGGTGAACAGTTAGCACACGCATACGATGACGCAGTCAATTTCGAATTCGATGAGGTCTCTTCTGCGGTTGCGAACAAACAGCTGCCGATGGAGCTTGTTGAACGGGGTAGCGATAGTGGATGCTTGTGTCAGATATCATCGGAAGAACGAGAACTTTTGATTCGGTCGTACTGGTATCTTGTCACACCGACTGATCACTTCGACGAGTTAGCATTCGGACCACGTCCTACTCCAAAACTACTGTCCTTGCGTGAATACCTCGGAACTGACCTCGATGCTGAAAGTGAGGCACTGATCGAGTCGACGTTGGCCGGAACAGAGTCTGTCGAAGGTGCGGATTACAGTGAAGACCTAGATTTGTTTTTCTCGTCAGGCCGCGATGCATTCGTTCGGAGTTCTCTCGTGCTTCTCCTCTCTGTTGGTGATTGGGTTAATCGACGACCAACATCTACCCCGATGTTTAGTGCATTAGAAGACACACGCGAGGCTTGGCGTCTCCTCGTCCATTCAGAATACGCATCCTATGCATTCCAATCGCTATTCATCTCCATCTTAGAGGCTGTAAAAGAATTAGAACCAGTCACCCCGAGTCAGTTGCTGCAGGCAGTATTCGGAAATCCAGACTTCGACCGGGCAGTTGAGCAAGCACTTTCGGGTGTCTCGTTATCTGAAGCAGATAATACCGAACGGTCTGTTCTCTCGAGTATACGTGATGCAGTCTACTTTGGTGAGTCACCAAGAGGTGTGCTTGAAGCCCAACCCAGTGATCAGACAGAACCGTTCACAGGAACTTGGATGACAGCGTGTGACCGACTGCAAGCAAAAGACCCTGCTGGAGACTCGTTTTCTCTCTCTGGACACTCTGAACGTGCGTATCGAACACTCATTTCCCAGACGCTGACTGAGTCCCCCTCGATTGGAAAAAGCCGTCGTGTCGCAGGCTATAGTACGGTCCTATTATCACGTCTTTCTACTCGCTACGACCAGTACTACAGCAATGACGCTCAACAGCCGTTTGTCAACTGGTTCAACACAGCCCATGTCGATCCCGGGGCGATCACTTGCTGGCAACTACACGATAGTTATGGGAGAGACCCAAAGCTTCCAGAGGCGACGCTCAATTCTGAATGGCCTACATCAGAGATTAGTCATCAGGCGGCCAGAATTACAAAACAATGGGGGCTTGACCACTACTTTGAGGAGCTCTATAATAAAATTAAGAATGGAAACGGGAAATCACCGCAACTGATCGAAGTTGATGGTGACGGTGTCCTCACATTTAATCGCGACATCAACGATGGAGGAATCTACAATGGTGGCTACCCGAATGCGCCGACATTGAAATTCGAACGGCTTGGCGATATCTTCTACGAGCTCGGGTTAATTGAGGGCAATTCCCTTAGTGAAATGGTCGTTACTGACCAGGGTCGACAACTCGTTTCAGCGTTCACCAACGCGGGTGATGACAGATGAACATCCTTCGTGAGTTGGATGCAGATGACCGTGTCATGGAGGGTGCAATCATGACCACATTCACCTACTCTCCAGGGTTTTTTGAACAAACAGTCCTCCCTGCGTTGAGAGACAAGAACCTTGGTGATGACATCGCCCTCCTTGTTGATTCAAAACAGTACGACTCAACGCTCAACGATCGAGACTCGTCTGAGGCCACACTTCGTGGAAATCACACCCAGCCGAGATATGCGGGACAGCGATATCACTTTGCCCCAATTTCAGTTGGACAGCGACGAGCTTTCCACCCGAAAGTGCATCTCCTAACCGGTGAGCGCCGTGTCCAAGCTACTATCAGTAGTGCTAATCTGACACACCCCGGATTAACGAGCAATCAAGAAATTGCGACTAGTTTCACTGTCGATGCACCATCATCTGAAACGTCTGAACATTCGAACGGCGGTGAAAGTACTGATGAGATGGTTCGCCAAAAGGCAGCACTCTGTCTCGATATCTCTGCATATTTCGAAGATTTGCTTGATTCTCGACTGGCGAATTCGGTCGATCCTGTGACTACGGGTACTATTAGCCGGACCATCGAAGCTGGTGGGTGGCTCAAAGACATTCCGAAGCCAAATACAAACGAACGGTCCACCTATTTCCTTCACAATCTCCACCGGCCGCTGCTACCACAGGTTCGTGAGATAATTCGCGAAACTGGCGAGCAGATTCAGCAGGTCGATATTTTTGCCCCGTTTTATGGGAGTTCGTTGGCGGTCCCGAACTCATTCACCACTGACGGCATTGAAACACAACTCTGGCTCCAGAATACGCGAGTACAAATTTCAAAGCCAAAATTAGGTGATTGGCTCAACCAGGAGCTCGCCTCAGCACGTAGTTATGAACACAACCGATATGTTCACGCAAAGATCCTCCTTATCCGAACCAACACTGCAGTGTATTGTCTGAGTGGGAGTCCGAATGCATCACATGCTGCACTTCTTTCGTCAGCGTTAGAGGATACCGGAAACGTTGAAGCTGCAGTTCTCCGTCGCTCTGTCGATGGGGACCACTTCGATTACCTACTCAGTGAAGACCCAATCTCAAAAGCAGAGCCCATTGCCATCGATACATTCGTTCCTGGGAGTGAACTTCCCACGGGTGACGACACTCCCCACCCGGACGATCTCGGTAGTAATGTGGGTGATGGTTTTGAACTGTATGGGGTTAGTTATCGCCGACGGGAATCGTACGATAGTGGAACGCTGACTGTCACAGGTCGGGCAGATCCCTCTATAAGAGAAGTCATCAACAAGCAGGGGACAGAACTCGTTGTCCAACCACAGACCGCTCAGCCAGAGGAAACTCAGTTTGTCATTCCTCTTCGTGCGCATGAGTTCGATTGGTGCGAAGATGAAGATTCAGAGACGTTCACGGCCTCGGTAGATCGCTACGGAAATGGTGCTCAAAAACCATTTATCCATACTGGAAAAGCACGCCTCTTGTGTGGAGACCGGCAAACATCGTGGCGCTGGATACAAACACGAACTCCTACAGCTGGTGATGCGACACCTCGTGATATCGTCGAA
>NZ_LOPV01000302.1 GCF_001469865.1 Haloferax profundi | reverse complement strand
ACGGTCCCCCGGGCGGTTTCAGAACTCTACCTCGGAGATGATGAACGTCGTGGTGAGCTCATTACGTCATTGAACGGGTTATTGACCGCGCTACGAACTGTGACCCAACAGGATGGCAGTGATGATATTGATCGTGAATTATCGGAAGCTGATAGCCCGAGCGGTGGACTAAAAGTTCGTCCTTGGACGCAATCGAACAAGACGGACCCAGACGGATTAGTTGAGTCGTTTTACAGCGGCTGGAAATCTGATTTAGGGGGTTTGATGCCAATCTGTAGCACCGAGACGTACTATTTTGAAGAGGTTGAAAACAGACTCAAAGCAATCAATGCAACCTCGGTACAGCTTCTTGTGCTTGACGAAGCCTACCCCGATCTTAACATCCCGCGAGAGCATGCGATAATCGGGATAAAGGACGTCTACACACTGTGGGAGACGGGTCATACGGACTTGGAAAGTCGAGTTGGATACTACTGTTCGTACCTTCGGCTATGTGCAAGTCAGCGGCCGCAATCAGCGGAGACGATTTATACAGGGTTGCAGACCCATGTCCTACCGCATATATTACTTGCAGCAGTGATTGCAGAGTCGCATATCGCTCAGGATTCTCAGATGTATTTCAAACAGCAAAGCTGGGCATTTGAGAAACTGATCGGGCAGTGTTTCCCAGATGGGTACCCCCGACCAAATGACCTTTCTGATGAGCACATTGACGAACTCGTGACTACTGTCGTTGATTCACTCAAAGGTGTTCGAGAGCGTATTGATGGGAGTCGACGGCTCAGGCGGCATGCTGACGAGCGGTATATCGACCAAGAACAACTTCGAAACCACGTCATTGAGCTGCTCGCGCGAGCGGTTCTCTTTGCGAACCATAGCGGGTCTGTTCCTGAGCACGATTACGGACCCCAGAAGGAAACAATAGAACGCGTAAAGCAGAAATTCAACGAGTATCTGCCATAGTCGCCTTTATTGTGGTTCCTTTGTCTTCACAAAGGGAGGCATTTCAGGTGCTGATTTGTCAGGTATCTAAAATCCTATTCCAAACCAACCTTCCGGATAATTCAGAGATATTCCTCATCTTCGACTTCAAGGTCAGCACCGTGAAAAGGGAGCATCTCAACTCCATGACTGAGAAGACCAATCAAGCCAATTCCGCCCCACTCCGAGGTTCAATTCCACGCAGGCCGTTACGAGAATCACGACGTGGGGTAGCTACACTGGAGGTGTCTTATGAAGGAATGTCTGAATCTCCACGGTACGTCCATCCGGGTCTTCTGCAAAGAATTGGTATATCTGATATTGTCCGTTCTCATGCGGGTGTTCTCGGCAAGCCTCACCTAGTTGCTTGTGCATAGCATCGACCTGCTCTTTGGAGTCATACACGAAGGTGAGAGTCCCACAGGTCTCAGTCTGGCCGCCGTCGCAGAACCCAAATCGAAATCCGTCTTTGATGAGGATTGTACATCCGGTTTGTTCAAGCCAAATGTCCGCATCTAGGTTCTCTCTATACCATTCAACGATCTTTGCTCGATGGTCGGTTCGGTAAAATACTATCCCAGACACGGGTGATGCGTCAATTGACGGCCATGGGTATAATTCTCTGTGCTGGTCTGTCCGTCAACTGTGCCACTGACAGAGGGAATAACTGGTAGACATGCCGAATCGTATCTTCGGCGAGTGCTCGGGTGAGTAGTCCAACCAGACAGTGATACACATCACACTCGTTGTGATATGCCTTGCTCGTCTCTCTCCCACGAGCTCGTATCTATCTCTCGAACTACTCCTATCCGCACACGGGTTTTCCCGAGTGCTGCGGCTAGTGAGACCGTCTTCAACCGTGGTGG
>NZ_LOPV01000301.1 GCF_001469865.1 Haloferax profundi | reverse complement strand
TCTTATCGCGTAGTGTACGACTATCCGCCGTCTATCACACCTGCACTATCGCCACCCCATCACAACGTCTGTGATACCCCGCGAGGCAGACGACGTCCCCGCGAGGTTCGAGATCGCGTGTTCGGTAAAGATGACGCGCTTGGTCCCGCGGCGTTTCACGATCTTTACCGCCTCTTTCCCCAAGTCGTCGAGAAAGTCCATGACGCGGGCGACAGTTTGGGTGTGCGGCGTCCGACCTTCCTTTGCGTGCAAGACGGTGCGAATCGAACTCGAGTCGAGTGCGAAGCCAGCAGGGACTTTTGTGGCGTACTCTGTGATGTCCTTCGCGATGAACCGGGCACGTTCCTGGTTGGCAGTGAGTTTAGAGACGGCTTTGAAGGGGAGGCGAATCAGTTGTTGCAGTGGGGAGAGACGGCTATTATCCTTGTTGTCGGTCGTCGTTCCCTCTGACTCCAATGCGTGGAGGCGCTGTTGGAGATGCTTGCGGTGGTCGGTTGCCGAGTCCAGTTTGGATTCGAGGGTCTGGATGCGGGTCTCGTAGTCGTCGAGTCTGTTTTGTTGGGATTCGATGGTCGCTGCTTGGGCTTCGACTGTGTCTTCGAGTTGTTGATTGTCGGTCTCGAGGTCGTCGACACGGTCTTCGAGGTCATCGATCCGGGCGGCGAGATCTTCGATGGTGGGCTCGGTCATTCGCGACCCTCCGTGGTGAGGGGTGGCTGTGCGACGAGACCTTTTTGCGTGGGTGGTGTGTTCGATAGCATGCGGTTTGGTCCAACCAACCGTCTTGGGTCCGTGTCCTACCACGGGTCCTTTCTGAGAGGACTGAGTAATCCAATAGACAGTGGTTACTTCGTGTTAGAGGAGATATGCAATAAGTTTTGACACACTATTTCCCAAATAGACATAATATGTGTCTACATGCTCACAAGTCGATGCCTGTAAAGTGATGCAGGAAATCCAAGCCATCAATGCGTAAACGGGCGAGTTGGATGAACAAGGCAACCGACTCTACCCTGGAATTGCTTGCAGAGTCTGAGCTCGCTCTCTCACCGGGTGTTATTCATCACAACCTACAACGCTTATCGAAAAGTCCACCATCACGCTCGACCGTCTATCGCGCAATCGACCCACTTGCCGATTATGGGCTGATCAAAGTCTCTGATAGCAGCGACAACTACTACGTAATCACAGAACGCGGTCTGCAGTACC
>NZ_LOPV01000300.1 GCF_001469865.1 Haloferax profundi | reverse complement strand
TCAATGAAATCTTGAGCCAAACGAGGGTTAATCTCGCGGGTCCTCTTGTAGCTCGTACAGGCCGGTATCGTACAAGTTTTTCACGTGATTGTGCTCTTGGAGTCGTTTTAGTCGTTGACCGAGATATTGCTCTGAGATGCTTTCTCGAATTTTTTCGTCGATAATGCGCTCTCGAAGGTAAACCGGCGTCACTCGGCCTTCGACAAGGTACTCGACAATGATAGAGTCGATTTCATTGAGATCCTCCGATGAGAGAGCCATTATATTGGTTTGACCAGGGGGCATTACAATTGTATCGGAAGGTTCTATCAGATGTTTGTATAACAAGTTTGTGGAGCAAATTATTAAGTCAGCCAAGAACGTAGTTGTAACTGAGAAGCACTGGGTTCGTCTTTCGCAGAAAGGCCACGTGCTGGAACACGTGACCGGTGGCTTCTCGGGGTAACAAGAAG
>NZ_LOPV01000299.1 GCF_001469865.1 Haloferax profundi | reverse complement strand
AGCGTTCGTCGCCGATAAGCGTGGGTGGGCCTCGATCGGCCAGCTTGCACACATCGGGCTACGTGTGGACGCGGAACGTAAGGGGACTCGTGCATGAGTACTCGAGAAGAATTGAAGATGCACCTCACACAAGCTTTGACCCGTGCTGATGAACCAGAGGTGCAAGCGCATCTGCATGCTGCGTTGGAGTCCTGCGGGGAATTACCGCCGACGCCGTTAGTGGAGTGTCCTGTGTGTGAGATAGTGGGGTTGCCAGAGCGGATTGAGATGCACAATTGTAGAGTTTAGAAGTTATCGGCCATACGAGCAGAATTCAACCGATATGACACTACGGTCGGAATAAACTAGCGATGATTTACTTCAGCTGTAGGTAGAGCTACCACCGATTAAGGGAAAAGAATCAAAGTTTCTTTTGAGAGAGACCACGCATTAGGGACTTATTGCTATTCGAAAAAGGACTCGCTACTTTGACGTGGCTTAAGTTCTGTTTTTTTCCTTCCTCACGCTCTTTGTTTTCCCGCTCTTGTACTTCCTCACGCTCTTTGTTTTCCCGCTCTTGTATTTCTCGCAAGCGTGAAGCTCTCTGCTCTAGATTAATTTCTTCACCAAACTTTTTGATGACGGCTAGTCTAAACATTTTTTCAGTGCTGGCTCCAACAGGGTAAGTTCTATATGTTATTTTGACAAGGAATGCCTGGTTCACAGTTTCCTGTATTGGTGTATCAAATCTAACTGTAACTTCACTGATCTCGTTCATACGAGGGGAAAGTTTCGTACTCCCCTCACGCGATGAAACAACAACTATTGCTCGCTCGCCTTTGCCCCCATCTCCGGTAAGATTCAAAATGGGAATATTCTCGTCTCCGAAGTGAGTGTACTGTTCATACATGATTGTGAATGGTATATGACTATTATGGCATCACTTCAATTTTTCTGAAATATCGGAAGTTTTGAAAGTAGTGAGAAGCGACTATGAATATATAAACACGTGAATGACAGAACTGTTCGTAATTATTGAACACCAGCCTGACCGACCCCAATTGTAGATAGGTCGGTCAGAGGGTGAAC
>NZ_LOPV01000298.1 GCF_001469865.1 Haloferax profundi | reverse complement strand
AGTTGTGATGTCTGAAGTCAACAACTTTGCTGGACGTTGAGCCAGCAAAAAAAGCTCTTTCCCCTCTCACTTAGTCCTTTGGTGAATGCACAGGTACAGAATTAGATTTCGTCTTGGATGTCATCTAAGAGTACACTGAAGAGTTCTGGACGGACACCCAGTTTGTACAGAAACTTCACAAGTGATGGAATGTCAGGTGACGGCCCTGATGGCTTTGGCCAGTTACAGTGAGGATTGGTTACCGGGTATTCATAGAGCATACGGAGTTCTTCGAACGTGGGGTAGGGATCGTTCACGTTCAGCGATGGCGCACGAAGGTACTCATTATATTCTTGTTCAAACTCATCCAAGTCTTCTGCGCTCTTTACGAGGCTCATCGCTTCGTCTATATGCCGATTGTAGGGGCCACGAATCTCGTCGGTTCCAGTGAGGATTGCGACATCGAGCAACTCTCTGTACGTGAGGTCGTTTCTGTTTAAAGTCGATTCGAACTCTACCGTCTCCCATGGCGAGCCGAAAGGTTTGCGAAGAGTTGTTGGCGCACCGAATAATAATGTGTCATAATCGTTACTCACGACTGCATCAGCGTATCCACCCCTAACGTACACGCTAGCGTCCGCCTCTGCATACAAAGGAGCGACAGAGAAGGGAATGTCAAGATGCCAAAGCATCACTTCAGTTGCCCTTTGAAGAAAGGGGAAGTGTTTCTGTGGCTCAGAAGGATTAGGGGCATGTTGCAAGTAGGAGATCGTTGTGTCTGATTTTGAGCGGCGGCGACTTCGACGCATCGGGTCAAAGAAAAATACTGGCGTGATGTCGTGGCGAAAAATGTCAGGAAGAGAGACGAGGAGAGAGAATGCCTGTGAAATGTCACACTCGCCTTCAACAACCCTGTCATCCTTGGGGATCTGCTTAGTGACTACTGCATGGTAGTAACGTTGGAGCCAGAACGTAGCATCAATTGCTAGTACGCCTCCTCTGAACTCTGAAAGCTTCGTTTCTTGTCTTCCGGTGATTTGGCGCAGGTCCTCACAGCCCATTATTCACCTGTCGAATAAGATGGCAATGAAGAGAAGTAGTGTCGAAATTGTTCACTATTGTCACAAAATGTGATTATCGTCATGTATGATATATTTATTGATGGTGTCTCAAAGTCGCCACTATTCCGATAATGTGTTATGAACCCCTACTTTCTCCACCAGACTTATGCTAGATTGACATTGACTGGGATTTGATGGAAGATAATCCCGACAACACCGATGAGCGAGAAATACCCAGTTTTGAACACCTCAATAGGGACGCCAAAGTAGAGCGAGACCCAACCAGACCACCCACTTATGAAGAGTTACCTGCATGTGATGACTGCGGTCAGAAATACGA